>CACMAZ010000009.1 GCA_902611815.1 uncultured Pelagibacteraceae bacterium | reverse complement strand
TGGTATTAAGAGCAGGTTTACCTTTACAAGATATGGAATTTGTTCAATTTCATCCAACAGGTATCTATGGTCATGGCACTTTAATATCTGAGGGTGTAAGAGGTGAAGGCGGATATCTTGTAAACTCTAAAGGTGAAAGATTTATGGAGAGATATGCTCCTAAAGCTAAGGACTTAGCATCAAGAGATGTGGTGAGCAGATCTATTGCAGTTGAAATAAATGAGGGCAGAGGGGTTGGTAAAGATAAAGATCACGTTCACTTACATTTAGATCACCTAGATAAAAATGTTATCGAAGAGAGATTACCAGGCATATCAGAGTCTTCGAAGTTATTCGCTAACGTTGATGTTACTAAAGAACCAATACCAGTAGTACCAACTGTTCATTATAACATGGGGGGTATACCTACAAATTACAAAGCTGAAGTGCTAACACTAAATGGTTCTGAAAAAACAGTTCCGGGATTAATGGCCATTGGTGAGGCTGCATGTGTATCTGTTCATGGAGCAAATAGACTAGGATCTAATTCATTAATTGATTTAGTTGTTTTTGGAAGAGCTGCAGCAAAAAGAGCATCCGAATTAGTAAAACCTGGACAACCACATGAAGATATTCCAGATTCTGAAACTGATAAATGTTTATCAAGATTTGATAAGCTTAGAAATTCTAGCGGTTCAAATAGTACTGCAGATTTAAGATTATCTATGCAAAAAACAATGCAGTCAAAGTGTGCCGTTTTTAGAACAGAAAAAACTTTAAAAGAAGGCATTGAGCAAATAAGAAAACCATTTGAAGGTATGGAAAATTTATCAGTGAAAGATAAATCTTTAATTTTTAATACTGATTTAGTTGAAACCTTAGAGTTTGATAACTTAATAAGACAAGCAATAACAACAATGGACTCAGCATATTATAGAAAGGAGAGCAGAGGTGCTCATGCTAGAGAAGATTATCCTAAGAGAGACGATGAAAAATACATGCAACATACTTTATCTTGGTGTGAAGGTAAGAAAACAAAAATAGATTATAGACCAGTTCACAGATCAACACTAACTAATGATGTGCAGTATTTCCCGCCACAGGAAAGAGTCTACTGATGGTTCAAATAAATTTGCCTAAGAATTCAAAAATCCAAAAGGGCAAATATTTTAAAGACACAACAGGTTCTAAGAATATAAGAAAAGTTAATATTTATAGATGGGACCCCTCAACTGGCGAAAACCCAAGAATTGATACTTACGAAGTAGATATGGATAATTGTCCATCAAAAGTCTTAGATCTACTAAATAAAATAAAAAATGAAATTGATCCTACTATCGCCTATAGAAGATCATGTGCACATGGAGTTTGTGGTTCTTGCGCAATGAATATGGATGGAAAAAATGGTTTAGCTTGCACTAAACCTCATTCAGAGATTAAAGGAGATATTAATATTTATCCTCTCCCTCATTTAAAAGTATTAAAAGATCTCATTGGAGATTTAAGTACACTTTATAAACAATATGAATCTGTGGAACCTTGGCTAAAAAATTCAAACGATTCTAGCAAAACCGAGAACTTACAATCCAAAGAAGATAGAGCTAAACTTGATGGACTTTATGAATGTATTATGTGCGCATGCTGTTCCACGTCATGCCCTAGTTATTGGTGGAATGGAGATAAATATCTTGGTCCAGCTGTTTTACTTCAAGCCTATAGGTGGATAATAGACTCAAGAGATGAAGATAGAAAAGCAAGATTAAAAAAAGTAGCTGACGAACTAAAACTATATAGGTGCCATACAATCATGAACTGTACAAATGCTTGTCCAAAGGGTCTTAATCCAGCAAAAGCTATAGCATCTATCAAAAAAATGCTTGCAACAAGCTAATTAGTTAATTAAATAATTTTGCCGATGAATTTAATACAACATTACGTAAATGGTAAAATTTTTCCTGGTTCATCCAAAAGAAGTGGAAAAGTTTTTAATCCCGCAACAGGATCACAAGAAAGCGAAGTCTCACTTGGAACAAAAAATGACTTAGACCAAGCTGTTGATATAGCATCAAAAGCCTTTGAAACATGGTCACTAAAACCACCAATACAAAGAGCAAGAGTCATGTTTAAATTTAAAGAATTGATAGAAAAAAATTCAGATGAACTAACAAAATTAATCGTTTCTGAACATGGTAAGGTTTACGAGGATGCGAAAGGTTCACTGACAAGAGGTTTAGAGATAGTTGAGTTTGCCTGCGGTATACCTCAAATGTTAAAAGGGGAATTTACAGAAAATGTTGGCACTGAGATTGACAGCTGGTCAATTAGACAGCCACTTGGTGTTTGTGCAGGTATAACCCCATTTAATTTTCCAGCTATGGTACCAATGTGGATGTTTCCGATGGCTATCGCATGTGGAAATACATTTATTTTAAAACCGTCAGAGAAAGATCCTTCATGTTCAATAAAGTTAGCAGAGCTATTTTCAGAAGCTGGTTTACCTGATGGAGTTCTTAATGTTGTCAATGGAGATAAAGAGGTAGTTGATGCAATTTTAACAAATAAAAAAATTCAAGCAGTAAGTTTTGTTGGATCGACTCCAATAGCAAAATATATTTACGAAAATGCTGCAAAAAATGAAAAAAGGGTACAAGCTTTAGGAGGTGCAAAAAATCATTGTGTTGTTATGCCTGACTGTGATTTAGATCAAGCTGTTAACGGATTAATGGGAGCAGCATATGGATCTGCAGGAGAAAGATGCATGGCTCAATCAGTAGCAGTTGCTGTTGGAAAAATTGGTGATGAATTAGTAGGAAAACTATCAAAAAAAGTCGAGGCTTTAAAAGTTGGTCCTGGAATGGATAAAAGTTCAGAGATGGGTCCCTTAGTTACAAAAGAACATCTTGAAAAAGTGAGAGGATATGTAGATTTAGGTGTGAAAGAGGGCGCTAAGTTAGTTGTGGATGGTAGAAATATAAAGTTACAAGGTTATGAAAAAGGATTTTTTATTGGAGGATGTTTATTTGATCATGTGAGTAAAGATATGAGAATTTACAAAGAAGAGATCTTCGGTCCAGTTTTATCAGTTGTAAGAGCTAAAGATTTTAACGAGGCAATTAATTTAATTAACGAACATGAATTTGGTAATGGAACAAGTATTTACACACGTGATGGTGATGTTGGAAGAACTTTTGCAAGCAAAATTAAAGTTGGCATGGTTGGTATAAATATACCTATACCTGTGCCAGTCGCATTCCACAGTTTTGGAGGATGGAAAAGATCACTTTTTGGAGATCAACACATGCATGGACCTGAGGGTGTAAGATTTTATACGAAATTAAAAACAATTACATCTAGGTGGCCTTCAGGAGTTAGATCAAACCCAGAGTTTATAATGCCAACAATGAAATAGAAAAATACTATGACCAAGATATCTTTAATTGGAGCAGGACAAATAGGAGGAACGCTAGCACATTTGATTGGCATAAAAGAGTTAGTAAATGAGTTAGTTTTGTTTGATGTGGCTAGTGGAATTGCTAAAGGCAAAGGTTTAGATATTGCTCAATCTTCGTCTGTTGATGGTTTTAATGTAAAATTTTCTGGCACGGACAACTACGAAGATATAAAAAATTCTGATGTCATAATAATTACAGCTGGTGTTCCAAGAAAACCAGGCATGAGCAGAGATGATCTATTAGGGATAAATTTAAAGATAATCAAACAAGTAGCCGAAGGTATAAAAAAAAATTCACCTAATGCATTTGTAATTTGTATAACAAATCCATTAGATGTGATGGTTATGGCTTTACAAAAGTTTTCTGGATTACCAGCTAATAAAGTTGTGGGGATGGCAGGAATATTAGATAGCTCAAGATATAAACTATTTTTATCATTAGAATTAAATGTACCGGTAAAAGACATAGAGGCGATGGTAATGGGTGGTCATGGAGATACTATGGTACCATTACCTAGGTTTACAAAAATATCTGGCAAACCTCTTTTAGATTTAGTTAAAGAAGGTAAAATTTCATCTGAAAAACTTGAGAGCATTAACCAAAGAACTAGAGATGGTGGAGCAGAGATAGTCAAGTATTTAGAAAAAGGATCAGCATTTTATGCTCCAGCGGCCTCGGGAGTTCAGATGGCAGAAGCTTATTTACAGGATAAAAAACTAACATTACCCTGTGCTGTCAAATTAGATGGTCAATATGGATTTAAAGATGTCTATGCGGGCGTTCCAGTAATAATTGGAAGCAAAGGTGTTGAAAAAATTGTGGAAATAGAATTAAACGATCAAGAAAAAAAAGAATTTATTCACTCAGTAGACTCAGTTAAGAAATTATGGGATGCCGCCATTAAAATAGATCCCGATTTAAAATAATGAATATTCACGAACATCAAGCAAAACAAATCTTAAAAAAATATGGTGCGAGTGTTCCAAAAGGTGAATTTGCTTTCACAGTAAACGAGTTAATTGAAAAAGCAAAAAAGATTAAGACTAAAAAATATGTTTTAAAAGCACAGATACACGCTGGAGGTAGAGGTAAAGCTGGAGGAGTCAAAATATTGAATAATATTGAGGAATTAACTGATGCTGCAAAAGAGATGTTGGGTAAAACTCTTATTACTCACCAGACTGGTCCAAATGGCAAAGAAGTAAAAAGACTTTATATTGAAGAGTCGTCTAAAATTAAGAAAGAATTTTACTTGTCTTGTCTTATTGATAGAGCAAGTTCAAAAATTGCATTTATTTCTAGTGATCAAGGAGGAATGGACATTGAAGAAGTAGCTAAAAAGAGTCCTGAAAAAATAATTACGACTAAAGTAGATTATCTTGAGGATATTGATGATGAAAATTGCAAAAAAATTGTCAAAATTTTTAATCTAAAAGACAATACAATTTTACAAGGAATAAATCTAATTAAATCAATTTATAAAATGTTTATATCTACTGATGCAAACTTAGTTGAAATAAATCCTTTAATATTAACGGAAGATGATAATCTAATCTGTTTAGATGCCAAAATGAATTTTGATGATAATTCAATTTTTAGGCAACCAGAGATTCAAAGCCTAAGGGATTTAAATGAGGAAGATCCATCAGAAATTGAGGCAAGCAAACATGATTTAGCCTATATAAAATTAGATGGATCAATTGGCTGTATGGTAAATGGAGCAGGATTAGCAATGGCAACCATGGATATAATTAAATTGTTTGGGCAAGAGCCAGCAAATTTTTTAGATGTGGGTGGTGGAGCCTCAAAAGAAAAAGTTTCTGCAGCCTTTAAAATTATACTTTCAGATCCAAATGTTAAAGGAATATTAATAAATATTTTTGGAGGCATTATGAGATGCGATATTCTTGCTCAAGGAGTTGTTGAAGCAGCAAAAGAAATTAATATCAATGTACCACTTGTAGTTAGATTAGCTGGAACAAACTATAAAGAAGGTAAACTAATTTTAGATAACTCAGGGTTAAAAATAATTTCCGCATCAGATTTGTCAGATGCGGCTAGCAAAATTGTAAAAGCAATAAAATAATGTCTATTTTAGTAAATAAAGAAACTAAAGTAATTTGCCAAGGATTTACAGGATCCCATGGCACATTTCACTCTGAACAAGCTATTAAGTATGGAACTAATCTTGTAGGTGGTGTAACTCCCAAAAAAGGAGGCCAAGAACATTTGGGTAGACCAGTCTTTAATACTGTTAAAGAAGCTAAAGATAAAACTGGCGCGAATGCTTCAATGATTTATGTCCCAGCAAAGTTTGCTGCTGCTGCAATAATTGAGGCATTAGATGCATCTATAGAATTGATTGTTTGTATCACTGAGGGGATACCAATATTAGACATGTTAAAAGTTAAACAAAAATTATCAAAATCTAAATCAAGATTAATTGGCCCTAACTGCCCAGGTATTATTACACCTGATGAATGTAAAATTGGAATAATGCCAGGAAATATTCATAAAAAAGGAACAGTTGGAATAGTCTCAAGATCAGGTACATTAACTTACGAAGCAGTTGCTCAAACTACTGAAAATGGACTGGGCCAATCGACTTGTATAGGTATTGGAGGCGATCCAATTAATGGAACAAATTTTATTGATTGTCTTGATCTTTTTTTAAAAGACGATGATACAAAATCTATACTAATGATTGGGGAAATCGGTGGTTCTGCAGAGGAAGAAGCTGCAGAATTTATAAAAAGTCATTCTATCAAAAAGCCTATGGTTGGATTTATTGCAGGAGTTACAGCACCACCCGGTAGAAGAATGGGGCATGCTGGAGCAATTATTTCTGGAGGCAAAGGTAGCGCAAAAGACAAAATAGAAACTATGGAAAAAGCAGGCATTACTATAGCTAATTCTCCTGCCGAGTTGGGCAAAACACTTTTAGATAAATTGTCTCTTTAAATAAAGGAACTTTGTATTATAAATAGTAAATATAAATGAGTTCCTCAAATAACTTAGAAAATAAAAATGCAACTTTTTTAAATAAATCCAACAGCGGATTTATTGAGGAAATGTATGTAAAATTTATAGAGGGAGATCCAAATTTACCTGAAAGTTGGAGGAGCTATTTTGAAAGTCTTAATGAAGATCTAGAAGTTATTTCCAAAGAAATTCAAGGACCAAATTGGAGTCCTAAAAAAATAAAAATTAATAGAAATAATTTAAACTATAAAAATAATGTTCCTACAGAAAAAGTTAATGCAGATAAAAAAGTTTCAGATTCTATAAGAGCTATAACGCTAATAAGAGCTTACAGAACAAGAGGTCATTTGATTGCAAATTTAGATCCTTTGGGTTTAATGAAAAGAGAGTACTTACATGATTTACATCCAAAAGATCATGGTTTTACTGCAGATGATCTTAATAGGAAAATTTTCTTAGATAACTATATGGATATAGGACATGCAACAATTAAAGAAATAACAAATAATTTAAAAAAAATCTATTGCTCAACAATTGGTGCAGAATTTATGCATATTACAGATCCAGCTGAAAAAGTCTGGTTCAGAGAAAGGATGGAAAAAAAAGAAAATCAATTAAATTTTACTAGAAATGGAAAAATAGCAATTATGAATAAAATAATCCAGGCAGAAGGATTTGAAAAATTTTTGGCAAAAAAATATGTTGGAACTAAAAGATTTGGTCTAGATGGTGGCGAGTCCTTAATACCATCTTTAGAACAAATAATTAAACGAGGAGGTCAATTAGGTGCAAAAGAAATTAAAATTGGAATGCCTCATAGAGGAAGATTAAATGTTTTAGCAAATGTTTTACAAAAATCTTATAAAAGAATTTTTAATGAATTTGCAGGTGAATTTTCAGCTACACATGATGACTCGACAGGTGATGTAAAATATCATTTAGGAGCATCTTCAGATAGAGAATTCGATGGAAATTCTGTTCATGTGAGTTTGACTGATAACCCATCACATTTAGAGGCAGTCAATCCCATAGTCCTCGGTCAAACTAGAGCAAAACAATTTTTTCATAAGGACGAAGAAAGAAAAAAAGTAATACCAGTTCTAATTCATGGAGATGCTGCGTTTGCTGGGCAAGGTGTAGTAGCAGAATGTTTTGCAATGTCAGGTCTTAAAGGACATAATACCGGAGGAACTATTCACATAATCGTTAACAACCAAATTGGATTTACAACCAGCCCAAGGTTTGCAAGATCAAGTCCATATCCTTCTGATTTAGGAAAAGTTGTGGAGTCACCGATTTTACACTGTAATGGAGACGATCCAGAGTCTGTTGTTCATTGTGCAAAAATCGCAATAGAATTTAGGCAAAAATTTAATAAAGATGTTGTTATAGACATGATTTGTTATAGACGGTTTGGCCATAATGAAGGGGACGAACCTTCATTCACTCAGCCATTAATGTATAAAAAAATTAGGGCTCACCCAACTACACTAAATATTTATGGTAAAAAACTGGTTCAGGAGGGAACTTTATCTGAAAGTGAGTTTAATAAAATGAATACAGATTTTAAACAACTTTTGGAAAATCAGTTTAAAACTGCAAAAGATTATAAACCAAAATTAAATTGGTTTGAAGGAACATGGTCAAGATATCAACCAACTAAAGGTAAAGATAAAAAAGGAGTAACGGGAGTAAACAATGACAAAATTAAGAAAATATCAGAAAAAATAAACTCAATACCTTCAAAAATATTTGCTCATAAAACAATCGAAAGAGTCTTTTCTCAAAGAGCGAAAACAGTAGCTGAAGGAAAAAATATTGATTGGTCTACAGCAGAAAGCCTGGCTTTTGGTACTTTGTTAGAAGAAGGTTTTCCAGTAAGGTTAGTCGGACAGGACTCAGGCAGAGGTACATTTAGTCAAAGACATTCAGTAATTAGGAACCAAAATGATAATTCAAGATATATCCCGTTAAATAATATTTCAAATAATCAAAAAAAATATGAAATAGTCGACAGTCTGTTGTCTGAATTGGCAGTTCTAGGTTTTGAATATGGTTATAGTTTGGTTGAACCAGAAACACTAACTATATGGGAAGCACAATTTGGAGATTTTGCAAATGGAGCACAAGTAGTTATAGATCAATTTATAGCATCAGGAGAGAGAAAGTGGTCAAGGGCCTCAGGACTTGTAATGCTTTTACCCCATGGATATGAAGGACAAGGCCCAGAACATTCATCTGCAAGATTGGAGCGTTTTTTACAATTATGTGCCCAAGAAAATATTCAGGTAATGAATTGTACAACACCCGCTAACTATTTTCACGCTTTAAGAAGACAAATTCACAGGGAATTTAGAAAACCATTAGTTATTATGACACCTAAGTCTTTGCTGAGACATAAATATTGTGTGTCAAATTTAGATGATTTTAATAAATCTAATTCTTTTCATAGAGTATTAGAAGACCATGCTTTAATCAAAAATTCTAAATTTGTAAAAATTAAAAAAGCTAAAAAGGTCAGAAAAGTTATAATTTGCTCAGGTAAAATTTATTTTGATCTACTCGAAGCAAGAGAAAAAAATAAGGTTGATGATGTAATTTTTGTTAGAATTGAAGAATTATACCCATTCCCAGTAAAATCTTTAACTAAAGCCATTAAACCATATGTCTCAAATTCTCAGTTTTTTTGGTGCCAGGAGGAGCCTAAAAATATGGGCGCATGGTCATCTGTAAGAGATTATATTCAATGGACTTTGGATAATTTAGGAGTTAAAAAGAAATTAGATTATATTGGCAGAAAGGCTGCGGCATCGCCTGCTACTGGATATGCTAATAGACATGCTAAACAACAAAAAGAAATTTTAGATAAAGTATTTAAATAGATGTCAGAAAAAATAGTTGTTCCTGTCCTTGGAGAGAGCATAACCGAAGCTACAGTTGCAAAATGGCTTAAAACTAAAGGTGACAGCGTTGAAGCAGATGAACCCATTGTTGAGTTAGAAACTGACAAAGTAAATTTAGAAGTACCATCACCAACTGGAGGGATATTAGGAGAAATAAATTTTGAAGCAGGATCTACGGTTGAAGTTGGAGCAACATTAGGGTCTATCATGGGAGGTCAATCAGCTTCTAAAAACGATAAAATCGAAAAAATAAAAGCCACGGCTAAACCATCGGAAAATATTAATGACAATATAATTAAACTGGATGAAGAAAGAGACACCAAACTCTTTGACAATAATAACGAGGAAAAAAATTTAAAAATTCAACCTAAACAAGGAGTAAGTCAGAAACTTGAGGAAGAGGCACTTGTTTTAACTGAAGAAGTAAAAAGTGATGAAAAAGTTAAATCAGGGAAAGAAAAAATTATGTCACCTGCTGTTAGAAAAATAATAAATGAGAATAATTTAAATATAGAAGAAATCAAGGGATCAGGCAAAGACGGGATGGTTCTTAAAGGAGACTTGCTAAGTTTAATGGGTGTTAAACCTGCTCCGTCAGAAAGAAAATTAAAATTTGGAGAGGAAGAAAAAATTAAAATGTCTAGGTTAAGAATGACAATTGCAAAAAGGTTAAAACAATCCCAAGAAAATGCAGCCATGCTTACTACTTTTAATGAAGTAGATATGACAAATATCATGAACATGAGAAAAGAAAATCAGGAGGATTTTCAGCAAAAATTCAAAATTAAACTGGGCATCATGTCATTTTTTGTCAAAGCTTGTGTAGTTGGGCTTAAGTTATATCCAGCAATCAATGCAGAGGTAGAAGGTGAGAACATAATTTATAAAAATTATTACAATGTCAGCTTCGCGGTTGGAACAGAAAAAGGATTGGTGGTGCCAGTTTTAAAGAATGCAGATGAAATGTCATTTGCAGATATAGAGATGAATATCAAAACTCTATCTGATAAGGCTAGAGACGGAAAAATTACAATTGAAGACCTACAAGGTGGAACATTCACAATTAGTAATGGGGGCGTATATGGTTCTATGTTATCCACTCCAATTTTAAATTTACCACAATCAGGTGTTTTGGGCATGCATAATATTGTTAGTAGACCATATGTAATTAATAATGAAATTAAAATTAGACCAATAATGTATGTAGCATTATCTTATGATCATCGTATAATTGATGGAAAAGAGGCAGTCTCGTTTTTAAAAACTGTTAAAGAAAACTTGGAGGACCCAAGAAGATTATTTTTAAATTTATAAATCTATGTCTGAAAAATTTGATGCAATTGTTATAGGTGGTGGTCCTGGTGGATATGTTTGTGCAATAAGGCTTGCTCAACTAGGAAAAAAAACTGCATGTGTAGAATACAGGGGTACTTTAGGTGGAACATGTTTAAATATCGGATGTATCCCTTCCAAAAATTTATTGAATCTCTCTGAAAATTTTCAAAAAGCAAAAAATTTTTCTAAATTAGGAATCGAAATAAGTGATATCAAATTAAACCTAGATAAAATGATGAAAAATAAAGACAAAGCTGTAACTGTATTAACTAAAGGAGTAGAGTTTTTATTTAAAAAAAATAAAGTTTCTTATTTAAAGGGTTTCGGAAGCTTTGTTTCTGAAAAAAAAATAAAAATTAAAAGTTCTGAAGGAAAAGAGACTGAAATAGAGGGGGAAAATATAATTATAGCAACAGGCTCAGAACCCTCTCAAATGCCAAATATTAACTTCGATGAGGAAAGAATTGTATCTTCAACAGGCGCTCTTTCTTTAAAAAAAGTTCCCAAAAAAATGATTGTAATCGGAGGCGGATACATCGGACTTGAAATGGGTTCAGTTTGGTCAAGATTAGGCTCTGATGTTCATGTAATTGAATTTTTAGATCACATAACACCTGGAATGGATAAAGAAATTTCAAATGAATTTATGAAAATTTTAAAAAAACAAAACATAAAATTTCATATGAGCACAAAAGTAGAGAAAATTACAAAAAAAGGTGCAAATGTAGAAATAAAGACTTCTAATAGCAAGGGAGAAAAAAACACCCATGATTGTGATGTTGCTTTAATTTCAATAGGTAGAAAAGCATTTACCGATAACCTAAATTTAGAGAATATAAAATTAAAAACTGATGAAAAAGGCAGAGTTAAAGTAGATAAAAATTTTAAAACAGATAAAAAAAATATTTATGCTATAGGTGATGTTATTCAAGGACCGATGTTAGCCCATAAGGCTGAAGAAGAAGGTATTGCAGTGGCAGAAATTATTGCAGGCCAATCTGGACATGTAAATTATGATTTAATTCCTGGAGTTATTTATACTTCTCCAGAAGTAGCAACTATCGGAAAAACAGAGGAACAATTAAAAAAACAAAATATAAGTTATAAAATAGGAAAGTTTCCATTCATGGCAAACTCTAGAGCTAAGGCAATTGATGAGCCCGAAGGTTTTGTAAAAATTTTAGCTGATAACTCAACTGACAAAGTGTTAGGGGTACATATTATAGGTCCCCATGCTGGTGAAATGATTGCAGAAATGGCAGTTGCGATGGAATTTGGTGCAAGTTCTGAGGACATTGCAAGGACTTGTCATGCGCATCCTACATTTTCTGAGGCAATTAAAGAAGCTGCATTATCAGTAGATAAAAGACAGATTCATTCGTAATATATCTCTTGTATTACAAATGAAGTTTCCAATTCTTATCCCAAATATATTTGATCATCCATTTACATACACCTCTGATATAAATCTAAAGGTAGGTGACTATGTTGAAGTCCCTTTCGGTAAAAAAAAAATTAATGGCGTTGTCTGGAACGAGTTTGAGCAGGATCAATCAAAAAAGTTTCAATTAAAAAAAATATTAAGGAAATTAGATGTTAACCCATTAAAAAAAACAACAATAGACTTCTTAAATTGGTTTTCAAAATATAACATTGTCCCCAAAGGAATGGCTTTGAAACTTCATTTGTTAAGTAATCAGGCTATCGAAAACAAAATAATTGATAATTTTACTGAGTATAACTCCATAATTAAAACTTCTATCTATAAATTAAATAATGAACAGTTTAAGTGTTTAACAAATTTATCTAAAAAAAATAAAAAATTCTGTGTTAATGTACTTCAAGGTACGACAGGTTCAGGAAAAACATTAGTTTATTTCAATCTTATTAAAGACAAAATTAAACAAAATAAACAAGCACTTATACTACTACCTGAAATAGGTTTAACTGGAGAATTCGAAAAAAAATTTTTAGATTTTTTTGGTTTTAAACCAGCTATATGGCACTCTAGTGTGACACCAAAAAATAAAAAAATCATATGGAATGGTTTAAGCAATGGAAATATTAAAGCTATAATTGGTGCAAGATCATCTCTTTTTTTGCCTTTTAAAAACTTAGGTATAATTATTGTTGATGAGGAACACGACCAATCTTTTAAACAAGATGAGGGAGTGGCTTATAATGCAAGAGATATGGCTATATCAAGAGCATCTTATGAAAACATTCCAGTAAACTTAATTTCTGCTGTTCCTTCAGTTGAAACATACAACAACATAACAAAAGGAAAGTATTTTTCTCATCGAATTATAAAAAGATATAAAAATGCAAGGCTGCCTGAATATGAGTTAATTGATTTAACGAAAGAAAAAAGAATTAAAAATAGTTTATTTACTGAAAAAATTGTTAGCAAAGTCAAAAATCACTTAAAACAAAATGACCAAGTATTATTCTTTGTTAATCGAAGAGGATACTCTCCTTTTGTTATTTGTAAAAAATGTTTAAAAAATTTCACTTGCCCAAAGTGTTCTATTAATCTCGTTTATCATAAAAAAATAAACAAGATTTTATGTCACTATTGTGGGTATAAAAAAAACTTAGAAACAATTTGTAAATCTGATAATAAAAAATGTGAATTTATTTATAGTGGTTTGGGTGTTGAAAAAATATTAGAAGAAGTAAAAAAAATCTTTCCTGGGAAAAAAACTGTAATTTTCTCAAGCGATACAATTAATAAAAGTAATTCACAAATTGAAATACAAAGAATTATTGATAATGAAACTAAAATTTTAATAGGAACCCAATTAATATCAAAAGGCTTTCATTTTCCAAATTTAAATTGCATAGTAGTACTTGATTTAGATTTAGCTTCACGAGGTTTTGATATAAGAAGTGTTGAAAAAACTGTCCAGCTATATCATCAATTGTCAGGGCGTGCTGGAAGAGAGGGCAAGCCATCAAAAGTATATTTTCAAACAATTAATAAAAAAAATAATGTGATATCTCAAATTATAAATCCAGACCCATACATATTTTTAGGAAATGAACTTGAGTTGAGAAAAAAATTTAAATTACCACCTTTTGAGAGATTTGTTTCAATTATAATAAGTTGTAAAGATGCCCCTAAGTCAGAAAAAATTGCATCTGAGCTTGTTACATTACTTAAAAAAAAAACAGATGGAAATATACTAGGTCCTGTAAATGCACCAATTTACAAAATTAGAGGCAAATATAGAAATAGAATACTTGTTAGATCGAGTAAAAATATAAATATTCAAATACAGATACTAAATACTATTAAAAATTTTAAACTACCGCCTCAAATAAAACTTTCAGTTGATGTTGATCCAATAAACTTCAATTAATATAGAAAAAAAATGTATTTTTTTTAACCTCTAGCTTGATCGTATCTAGGCTATATGCTAATTAATTCAAAAATTTAACGATCTAATTATATTAACTTGAAAAAACTCACTTAAAATGGCATTTAACAGTTACTCAAAAGCTTTGTATGAATTATCTATTGAGACTAATGTTACGGATGAAATCGAACACCAGTCTAAATCTATTTTAAAAGCTTTGGAGACAATAAAAGAATTTAATGCTTTTATCAAAAACCCTCTTTTTAAACAAAATGATCATGTTGAAATGCTAAATGGTCTCTCAAAAAAATTTAATTTTAACCCAATACTAAATAAATTCTTAAATTTTTTGGTAAGCAAGCGCAGACTTTTTTATTTAGATAAAATTTTAAACGATTTTATTTCATATTGTTCATTTAAAAGAGGCGAAGTGGATGCAAAATTAATATCTGCCAAAGAACTTAAAGATGATGAAGTAGAAAAAATCAAAAAAGAGCTTTTCGCTAAGTTTGGATCAAAAATTAATTTAGATTATAAAGTAGACAAAAATCTTATTTCAGGATTAATAATTCAAGTTGGAAGTATTATGATTGATAATTCCTTAAAAAATAAACTTAAACAAATTAAATCACAGATGATTGAGGTATAAATGGATATAAATCCTTCAGAAGTAACAAAAATATTAAAAGAACAAATCAAAAAATTTGGAGACAAGTCTGAGGTTACTGAAATTGGACAAGTTTTATCTGTTGGTGACGGTATAGCCAGAATATATGGTTTAGATAATGTTCAAGCTGGAGAGATGGTTGAATTCTCTGATGGTTCAAAGGGAATGGCTTTAAACCTTGAAAGTGATAACGTTGGTGTAGTTATTTTTGGTGATGATAGGGCTATTAAAGAAGGAGATACAGTAAAAAGAACTGGATCAATTGTTGATGTTCCAGTTGGTAAACAATTATTAGGAAGAGTAGTTGACGGGTTAGGAAACCCAATAGATGGAAAAGCTAATCTCGAAAAAAATCTAGAGAGAAGAAGAGTGGAAGTAAAAGCACCAGGTATAATACCTAGACAATCGGTCGGTGAACCAATGCAAACTGGTTTAAAATCGATAGATAGTTTAATTCCAATTGGTAGAGGCCAAAGGGAATTAATCATAGGAGATAGACAAACTGGAAAAACCGCAGTCGCAATCGACACAATTATTAATCAAAAAAAAATTAATGAGTCAGATGATGAAAGCAAAAAACTTTATTGTATTTATGTTGCTATAGGCCAAAAAAGATCTACGGTTGCGCAAATTGTAAAGACATTAGAGGATGCAGGAGCTATGGACTATACGACTATAGTTTCGGCAACAGCTTCAGACTCTGCTCCATTACAATTCTTAGCACCTTATACTGGTTGTGCTATGGGGGAATATTTTAGAGATAATGGAATGCATGCACTCATTATTTACGATGACTTATCAAAACAAGCAGTAGCCTACCGTCAGATGTCACTATTACTTAGAAGACCTCCAGGTAGAGAAGCTTATCCAGGTGATGTTTTTTATTTACACAGTAGACTTCTTGAGAGAGCAGCGAAATTAAGTGATGCAAATGGTGGAGGCTCATTAACAGCATTACCTGTTATAGAAACACAAGCGGGAGATGTTTCTGCATATATTCCAACTAATGTAATTTCTATTACAGATGGGCAAATTTTTTTAGAAACAGAATTGTTTAACCAAGGTATTAGACCAGCAGTTAATGTTGGGTTGTCTGTTTCGCGAGTTGGATCAGCCGCTCAAACTAAAGCTATGAAAAAAGTTGCAGGTTCAATTAAATTAGAGTTGGCTCAATATAGAGAAATGGCAGCATTTGCACAATTTGGTTCTGATTTAGATGCCTCAACTCAAAAATTATTAAATAGAGGATCAAAATTAACAGAATTATTAAAGCAAAAACAATATTCACCAATGACTGTTGCAGAGCAAGTCTTAACTATATTTGCTGGTGTTAGAGGATACCTTGATGATATAGACTTAAAAAATATCGAAGATTTCGAAAACCAACTTTTGGAAAAATGTAAATCTGAAAAACCTGAGATCATTGACAGTATTTCTAGTTCTGGAAAGCTTGATGAGGATATAGAAAAAAAATTGGCATCTCTGATAAATGATTTAAAAGAAAAATTTAAAAATGCCTAGTTTAGATGATTTAAGAAAAAGAATTACGAGTGTTAAATCAACCCAAAAAATCACTAAAGCAATGAAAATGGTTGCTGCTGCTAAATTGCGAAAAGCCCAAGAAAATGCCGAAAAAGGCAGACCTTATTCTGAAAAAATGAATAATATTATATTAAATCTTTCAGCTGGTGTCAGTGATCCTCAGTCAGCACCAAAATTATTAGTTGGCACTGGAAAAGAGGATGTTCATTTATGTGTCGTTTTAACTTCTGATAGAGGGTTATGTGGTGGATTTAATAGCAATATAATAAAAAAAGCAAAAAATTATTTTGAAAAGACTCAAAAAGAAGGAAAATCTCTTAAAATCATAACTGTTGGCTCGAAAGGATATGATCAACTAAAAAGACAGTATGGCAATAGTATAATTGAAAATATTTCATTTAAAGAGTCAAAAAATATTAATTATTTTGATGCAGCTAAGGTTGGCAATTTAATAATCGAGAAATTTCAAAATGAGGAGTTTGACTTTTGTACAATATTTTTCAATAAATTTAAAAATGTTATATCTCAAATACCACAAGCACAACAAATAATACCTCTTGAAAATGAAAATAAAGACAAAGATGAAAAACTTGACTCTAGTTATGAGTTTGAACCTGATGAAGATGAAATTTTAAGTAACTTACTACCTAAAAATATTTCTACTCAAATATTTAAAGCTATGTTAGAAAATTCAGCAAGTGAACAAGGGTCAAGGATGACAGCAATGGATAATGCGACAAGAAACGCTGGAGATTTAGTTGATAAACTCACTATTCAGTATAATAGAAGTCGTCAAGCTGCTATTACAAAGGAGTTAATTGAAATAATATCAGGAGCTGAAAGTTTATAATATGAGCAAAAAAGGAATAATTACTCAGGTTATAGGAGCAGTAGTAGACGTAAAATTTGATGGTGCATTACCAGAAATACTTACTGCCTTGCAATGTGATAATGGTGGAAATAAATTAATTTTAGAGGTAGCGCAACACTTAGGAGAGTCTAGTGTAAGAACTATTGCGATGGATAGCACAGAAGGACTAAAACGTGGAGACGAAGCTCTAGATACAGGTGCTCCGATTCAAGTTCCCGTAGGTCCTGAAACCCTCGGAAGAATTATCAATGTTATTGGTGAGCCTATTGATGAAAAAGGTGATGTAAAAACCAAAGAAAGTTGGCCAATTCATAGACAAGCTCCAACTTTTAACGATCAATCAACTGAAACAGAAATTTTAGTAACTGGTATAAAAGTTATTGACCTATTAGCCCCTTATGCAAAAGGGGGAAAAATTGGCTTATTCGGTGGAGCTGGTGTTGGAAAAACTGTAATAATAATGGAATTAATTAATAATATAGCAAAAGCGCACGGAGGCTTTTCAGTGTTTGCTGGTGTTGGGGAAAGAACTAGAGAAGGCAATGATCTTTATCATGAGATGATAGAGTCTGGAGTAATTAAACCAGAGGGCAAAGGCTCAAAAGCTGCATTGGTTTATGGACAGATGAATGAACCACCAGGCGCAAGAGCAAGGGTAGCTCTTACTGGTTTGACAGTAGCAGAATATTTTAGGGATCAAGAGGGTCAAGATGTATTATTTTTCGTAGATAATATTTTTAGATTTACACAAGCAGGCTCAGAAGTATCAGCTTTACTTGGTAGAATTCCTTCTGCGGTTGGATACCAACCAACCTTAGCCACAGATATGGGAAATTTACAAGAGAGAATTACAACAACCAATAAAGGCTCGATAACATCTGTTCAAGCAATTTATGTTCCCGCAGATGATTTAACTGATCCTGCGCCAGCTACGTCATTTTCTCACTTAGATGCAACAACCGTATTATCAAGACAAATAGCAGAGCTTGGGATTTACCCTGCAGTGGATCCTTTAGACTCAACATCAAGAATACTTGATCCAAGAATTGTCGGAGAAGAACACTATAAAGTCGCAAGATCTGTTCAAAAAATTTTACAAACATATAAATCTTTACAAGACATAATAGCAATTCTAGGAATGGACGAGCTATCCGAAGAAGATAAATTGACAGTAGCAAGAGCAAGAAAAATTCAAAGATTTTTATCTCAACCGTTTTTCGTAGCGGAAGTTTTTACTGGTTCTCCCGGAAAACTTGTCGATTTAGACTCGACTATCAAAGGATTTGATGCAATTTGCAAGGGCGAATATGATCATTTACCCGAGGCAGCTTTTTATATGGTTGGCACAATCGAAGAGGCGGTTCAAAAAGCTGAAAAAATGGCTAAGGAAGCTGCAGCCTAAATGGACCAATTTAATTTGGAAATCATAAGTCCAGAAAAATCTTTTTTAACAAAAAGTGATACCGAGGAAGTAGTTATCCCGGCTATTGAAGGATATATGGGTATTTTAAAAGATCATATTCCTCTAATTTCTTTCTTAAAACCAGGAATTATAGACGTAAAATCTAAAAATGAAATTTTAAATTATTATGTAGATGATGGCATTGTCGAATTTAAAGATAATACTTTGTCGATACTAACAAGCAATATTTTTGACTTAAAAGAAATGGATAAAAATAAAGTGGATAAAATTGTGAAGGACGCGGAGGAAGATTTAAAAAAAGAAAATATTAAAGATCATGAACGATATATATTAGATCAGAAAATTGAGGTTTTAAATTCTATAAAGTCTAATTAAAAATAATTTTTTTAACCTCAGTTTTTAAATTTTTGTATACATCAGTCTTAAAGTCCACAACCTGTTTAGTAATTTCATCTAAGTCAATCCATCTCCACTCCGAAAACTCTGGTTTTTTTGTTTTAATATTGATCTCTGTATCGTCACCTTTAAATCTCATACAAAACCATTTTTGCTTTTGTCCTTTGTATTTACCTCTCCAAATTATCCCAAGAAGATTTTCAGGTAAAAAATACGTTTGATAACCTTCAATCTCCTTTATTAAATCTACATTTTTTACGCCTGTCTCTTCCTCAAGCTCTCTAAGAGCTGCATCTAAAAATTTTTCGTCTCCATCCACACCTCCTTGGGGCATTTGCCAATAATTGTTGGGATTATCTAATCTTTTAGCTACAAAAACTTTATTATCTTTGTTTAAAAGAATAATACCTACACCTACTCTTAAAGGTAAATTTTTAAACTTTTCCTGCATAAAATTATCCAGTGAACAATTTTCTAGCGAACTTGAGTTGATTATCGTTTTCTGAAAGAATTCTAAAATCACCAGTCTCTTCTTCTACAGTTATATCTGGTGTTACACCAACTTCTGAAATTGATTTTCCTGATGGTAAATAATACTTTGAAATAGTTAACCTAATTGCGCCTCGATTTTTTAAAGGTATAATAGATTGTACTGACCCTTTTCCATAACTTTTCTCACCAACTAATACTGCTCTTTTGTGATCTTTTAAAGCTCCTGCAACTATCTCTGATGCTGATGCAGAACCTTTATTAATTAAAACTATAAGAGCCTTACCATTAATAATATCACCTTCTCTTGCAAACCATTTTTGATTTTCATTTTTTTTTCTTCCTTTGGTTGATACTATTTCTCCATCATCTAAAAAAAAATCGGATATCTTAATTGCTTGTCCTAGTAATCCACCTGGATTATTTCTTAAATCTAAAATATAACCCTCTATATTTTTATTTTTTTTAAATTCTTTGATCTTCTTTTTAATTTGATCGTCACTATTTTCGTTAAATGATGTGAGACGTATATACCCAATTTTTTCATCAAGCACTTCGGATTTAACAGATGCAACCTGAATAATCTCTCTTGTAATATTAAAAACTAATGATTTTCTTAAACCGATTCTTCTTACAGTAATTTCTAAAGTTGATCCAACAGGACCTCTCATTAATTCGACTGCTTCATTTAACGTTTTTCCTTGAACTTGTGTATCATTTATTTTGACAATGTAGTCCCCAGCCTTAACACCTTCTCTTTCAGCAGGTGAATTATCGAGAGGTGAAATAACTTTTACAACACCTGCCTCCATACCAACCTCTATGCCTAGACCTCCAAACTCACCTCTAGTTTCTGTTTGCATTTCTTCCAAATTTTTCGGAGACATATATGATGAATACGGATCTAATGATTGCAAGACACCGTTAATTGCAGCATCCATGGTGTCTGATTGATCTACTTCCTCTACATATTCCTTATTTATTTTGTCTAAGACTTCCCCAAAGAGATCTATTTTGTCATAAACTGTCTCTTCTTGAGCACTAACTTTTCCAAAATATAAAATTAAAAAAATAATAAGAGCAAATATTCTTTTACTTTTCATCAAACAATTACTCTTTCTTTAGGAATTAATTCAGACCATATTTTTTCAAGCTCATAGAATTTCCTTTTTTCTGGGTTAAAGATGTGAACAACAATATCAATACCATCAACAAGCTTCCACTCTGTACTGTCTCTTCCCTCAATTTTACATTGACTAAATCCATTTTCTTTAAATTTGTCTAGTACCTGCTCTGATAATGACTGAATATGTCTTGAAGAGGTACCACTCGCTATGATCATATGATCCGCGATTGAAGACTTATCTTTCAAGTCGATTGAAACTATGTCTAGCGCTTTATTGTTATCTAATGTTTCAATTATTAATTTTTTTAGATTGGTTTTTTTGACCATTAATTACTAATCATATCAAAAATTTCTAATTTTTGAAGATGAAATGTTAACTTTTTTAAATTCTACATAAATAAGACCTTTATTTTTAATTGACTTATAAGCGATGGATTTTTTAGCCTTTGCCTTAAAACCATTTCTATCAAAAACTACGATTTTACAAATTTTTGGAATTTTTTTCCAATTATCCCATTTGTGAAAATTTAATAAATTATCCGCACCTAACAAAAAATATATTTCTTTTTTTTCACTTATACTTTTAAAATACTTTATTAAATTAATTGTTTTATTTGAATTAATTTTTTTTTCAAAAAAAACAACTTTAATATATTTTTGTTTTTTTGTTAAACTTCTTGAAAGGTTTATTCTTTTATTTAAATCAAAATAACTTTTTTTTTTAAATGGATTTTTTTTTGTTATAGCCCAAATTATCTTTTTTAAATTAAACCTTTTTTTTGCTATTTGAGAAATTTTCAAATGTCCTTTATGTGGGGGGTCGAATGTGCCACCAAGTATACCTATTTTATCTATGAATCTATTTTCTGATTTGGCCATTCCCAGCTACATGGTATTTAAATGATACTAATTGATTTAGCCCCACAGGACCTCTTGGTGGTAACTTGTTAGTAGATATTCCTACTTCTCCACCAAAACCCAGTTCCCCTCCATCAGCAAATTGAGTTGATGTATTATGCATAACTATAGAACTCTTTACATTTCTTACAAAATAATTAGCATTTACAGAGTTATTTGTAATTATAGAGTCAGTATGCATGGTACCAAATTTATTGATGTGTTGAATTGCTTCGTCAACATTTTTAACAATTTTGACAGAGATTTTTGAGTCAAGGTATTCTTTACCCCAGTTTTTATTAGTTGCTTTCTTAAGTTTACCACTAAAAATTTTTCTTACCTTATTGTCTGCGTATATTAAACAATCACTATTTCTTAATTCGTTAAGAATCATATTAATTTCTTTTTTTGGAAAATCTTTATGAATTAATAAAGTTTCAGTAGCTCCACATATACTAACATTTCTCATTTTTGCATTTAAAACAACATTCCTTGCCATTTTTGCATTTACCTTTTTATCAATAAATGTGTGACAAATACCCTCTAAATGACCTATTACTGGAACATTGCACAATTTTTTTACGGTCTTAACAAGGTTTTTGCCTCCTCTTGGTATCATAACATCAATATAATCTCTCATATCTTTTAGGAGGGACTTAACAACTTTTCTATCTTTTCTCTCAATAAATTGAACAAAATTCATATTCACTTTGTTAGCCTTAAGAGAATCTCTAAATAGTTTAACAAATATTTTATTAGTAAAAAAAGCTTCTGATCCACCTTTCAGGATCACTGAATTACCCGATTTAAAACAAAGACAGGAAAGATCTACAGTTACATTAGGCCTGCTCTCATAAATTACACCAATGACACCTATTGGAATTGATATTTTTTTTATTTTTAAACCGTTAGGTCTTTGCCATTTATCTAAAATAACTCCAATTGGGTCCTTTAGTTTAGTTATTTCGATTATTGTTTTAATTATCGAACTAAGCTTTAATTTATCTAACTCAAGTCTTGCAACTAAATTTTTATCAATATTTTTTATTTTAGCATATTTTATATCTTTTCTATTCTGGCTTAGTATTTTATTTAAATTTTTTTTTATTAAATAACTAAATTTTAGTAAAACCTTATTTTTTGTTTTTGTATCCACTCTTTCTAAACTTGCTTTATAAGAATCTTGACCTAATTTTTGTAGATATTTTTTCATTCTAGATTTTCACCATATCATCTTTATGAACAACTTCAGTTTTTGTTTTGTAACCTATCAATTCTTCAATTTTGTTTGACTGATGGCCCTTTATTTTATCAATTTCCTCAGATGAAAATGAACTCAGACCTATTGCTAGCTCTTTATCATTTTTACTAATTATTTTTATTTGATCACCTTTTTTAAATGAACCTTCAACACTCTTTACACCTGCTGCCAGCAAACTCTTACCTTTACATAACGCATTTTCAGCACCCTCATCAACCTTTAAATATCCTTTTGCATGTAAAGTACTGGCAATCCATTTTTTTCTAGCATCTAACTTAGAAATTTCAGGAATAAACCAAGTACATATTTTTTTATCTAAAATATTACTCAAAGGTCTTTCTTTTAATCCATTTGCTATTGCCATTTTACATCCTGAGAGCGCACATATTTTAGCTGCATCGATTTTAGTTCTCATACCACCTGATCCATACTCACTAGTTTTCCCAGAAGCTAATTTAATTATATTTTGGTCTACCTTTTCAATCTTATTTATCAATTTAGCATCTTTATGAATTTTTGGATTTTTTGTATAAAGTCCATCCACATCTGATAATAACACAAGGCAATCAGCATCAGAAATTTGAGCAACTCTTGAGGCAAGTCTATCATTATCTCCATATTTAATTTCAGAGGTAGCTATAGTATCGTTTTCATTAACTATCGGTATAAAATTAAGATTAAATAAATTTTCAACTGTTCTTTTAGCATTTATAGCCCGCCTTCTTATTTCAGTATCCTCTAGTGTAAGTAATATTTGAGAAATATTAATTTTTTGAATAGCGAAAACTTCCTTAAATAAATTCATTAACTCGATTTGTCCTACAGATGCTACAGCTTGACTTTGATCTATTTTAAGTTTTTTCTTTATTATATTTAATTTCTTACAACCAAGAGCAATTGCACCTGAACTTACTATAATAACATTCTTGTTTTTTTTTTTTAAATTTTTAATTTCTTTTGCAAACCCAAGTAACCATTTTTTTCTAATGATTTTTTTATCATCAATAATTAATGACGATCCTATTTTAACAACTATTGTTTTAGAATTTTCAAGATACATTTTTTAGTAATTTAATTTTTAACTTAGAAATTAATTTTTTATCTAACGTAGATAATTCAATAATTTTCTTCCTTAATTTTTCTTCAAATTTTTTTACTTTTATTTTTAAATCTTCTTTTGATAAGAGGTCAATCTTGTTTAGCACTATAATCTCCTTTTTTTTCAGTAATTCCTTGCTATATTTCCCCAATTCTTTTCTAATTTGTTTGTAAGATTTAATTAAATCTTTCTCAGAAATATCAATTAAGTGCAACAATGTCTTACATCTTTCAACATGTTTTAAAAATTTTATACCTAAGCCAACACCGGTATGCGCTCCTTCAATTAACCCGGGTATATCTGCTAGTGTAATCTCTTTATTATCATACATTGCAACACCTAAATTAGGATTAATAGTTGTAAACTTGTAATTAGCAATCTTAGGGTTTGCAGAAGTCATTGAGGCAAGTAAGCTGGATTTACCTGCATTTGGCAAACCTATTATTCCAATATCAGCAATTGTCTTAAGTTGTAGCCAAATCCAAAATTCCTCACCTTTGGTGCCTTTTGTAAATTTTCTAGGAGCTCTATTAGTGGACGATTTAAATTTTGTATTTCCAAAACCACCTTTGCCTCCTATTGCAACAGTAAATTCGTCTTTTTCTTTTTTGAAATCAAATAGTAAAGTTTTGTTATCTTCTTCAAAAATTTGTGTTCCGATAGGTACTGATAAGAATAAATCTTCTCCACCTCTGCCTGTTTGATTTTTACCTTTGCCATCCTGACCCCTAGAAGCTTTGAAATGTTGCTGATATCTATAATCAATTAAAGTGTTTAAATTTCTCTCTGATTTTAAAATAATAGAGCCACCTTTTCCTCCATCACCCCCGTCTGGACCCCCAAACTCTATGAATTTTTCACGTCTAAAGCTTGGCGACCCCGAACCACCGTTGCCAGCTTTAACAAATATTTTAACTTGATCTAGGAATTTCATAATACAACTTTTATTTATGTTGTATGAATTTAATTGGGTTTTACTGAAACGTAAGTCCTGTCTGACTTACTTTTTTTAAATACGACCTTACCTTTAACTACTGAAAAAATGGAATGATCTTTACCCATGCCAACATTTTGACCAGGAAAAATTTTAGTACCTCTTTGTCTTACTATTATGTTACCAGGTAAAACAAATTGACCGCCATATTTTTTGACGCCTAGTCTTCTACCTGCACTATCTCTTCCGTTTCGAGAGGATCCACCTGCTTTTTTTGTTGCCATAATTTAACTTAATAATCCTATTTATTTATCTTTTTTAACTTCAACTTTTTTTTCTTTTTTTACTTTACTAATTTTTTCAGCTTCAGACAATACTTTACCATCTTTTGACATTATTTTATTCACCCTAATTAATGCATATTGTTGTCTGTGACCATTTTTTCTTCTTGAATTTTTTCTTCGTCTTTTTTTAAATATAAGAACTGTTCTATTTTTAGAATTTTTTAAAAATTCAGCCTCTACTTTAGCACCTTGAACAGTCGGCAAACCCACTTCTATGTTTTTGTCATCCCCGTAAGCTAATATTTCTTTAAATTCAACAATAGAATTTGGTTTTTGATCACCAATTTTTTCTATTTTAATTATTTCACCAGCCTTGACTTTGTATTGTTTTCCACCAGTTTGTATTATTGCAAAAGACATGTTTCTATAGTTAAAATTTTAGTGCAATATATAATTAGCTTTTTTATAGTCAAGATTAATAAGCTAAAAATTATCCTTTAAATCCCTTAGTTTTGAGAAAGTTTCAATATTTTCTGCCTTTAAAAATATATTGCATTCTAATTCCTCTTTTAAAAGAGATGGAATTGTAGGAATTCCTGCTCTTATATTTTTGTTGATTGAATCTATTTTTTTTTTGAGGTTTTCATTATCTGGATCATGTTTTATGCAAAAGTTAGCGTTACTTAATGTATATTCGTGACCGCAATATATTAAGGTATCTTTATCAAATGTTTTAATCAATGATAGTGATCTGAACATATCCTCATACGTTCCTTCGAATAATCTTCCACAGCTTAATGAAAATAAAGTATCGCCTGTAAACAATTTTTTATCATTGAAAAAATGAAAGCAAATATGACCTGAGGTATGACCTGGAGTATGATAAGTTTTAAACTGAAAATCACCTTCTTTAAATATCTCCTCATTTTTTAGGCAAATATCTATACCTGGTATTCTTTTTTTATCGTCTATAAAACCAATTATTTTACATTTGTATTTTTCTTTTAATATCAAATTTCCGTCAATATGATCAATATGATGGTGTGTGTTTAGTATATATTTTAATTTTAGATTTAATTTTTCTAACATTTTAACAAGCGGGCCGGACTCACTTGGGTCTATAACTATTGCCTCATTATTATTATGCACTATGTATGAAAAATTATCTTTTAAACATTTTATGATTTCAACTTTTATCATTTTTCTAATAAAAAAATACCAAGTTCTGAAGTTAAATTTTTAAAATTTAAATTAAACTTGTTAATTGAAGATACTTTATTATTTGTAAGAGCTAAAGATTTAAATAAGTTTATTTTTCTTTTGTTGCAAAAATTGACAAAGTCCTTAATTGAACACATATGAAGATTTGGTGTGTTATACCACTGATTGGGTAGAGTTTTTGTAACAGGCATTGTACCTTTAAATAATAGGCTAAATCTCACTTTCCAAAAACCAAAGTTTGGAATTGTTACAATTGATGTCTTTCCTATTCTTAGTAAATCACTAATAACCTTTTCAGGATTTAAAAAAGCTTGCAAAGTTTGGCTTAAAATAACGTAATCAAAACTATTACTTGGAAATTGTTGTAAATCCATCTCAGCATTGCCCTCTATTACAGTGAGTCCTTTTTGAATACATTTTTGAACGTTATCTTTTGATAATTCTAGCCCTCTAATCTTTTTTGAAATATTTTCATAAATAAATTTCATCAGTTCACCATCACCACACCCAACATCTAAAATTGATTTATCTCGTTGGATAGAATTCGCAATAATTTTAAATTCCTCTTTCATGGTCGTTTATTATATGAATTATCAACAAAATTTTTTAATGAGTTTAAAAAATCAGGAACATCTAATAAAAATGAATCATGCCCTTTATCAGATTTAACTTCTAGAAAACCTACATCAGCATTAATTGCATTTAGAGCAATCACTATTTCTCTATTTTCAGCTGTAGGATAAAGCCAATCAGAAGTGAAAGAGATTATAAAAAATCTAGTTTTTGTATTTTTGAATACTTTTGATAAGTCACCATTGAAATTTTTGCTAAGATCAAAGTAATCCATGGCTCTGGTTATGTATAAATAGCTGTTTGCATCAAAACGATCAACAAATATTGATCCTTGGTATCTAAGATAACTCTCTATTTGAAAATCAGCATCAAAACCAAATTTAATTTTATCACGTTCTTGAAGTTTTCTGCCAAATTTTTCCTGCAAACCTTTTTTAGATAAATATGTAATGTGAGCTGCCATTCTTGCAACAGATAATCCTTTTGCTGGCAATTTATTCTCTAATTCATAATTACCATCTTTCCAATTTTCATCTGCCATAATTGCCTGCCTACCTAGCTCATTAAAAGCGATATTTTGTGCAGAATGACTTGCAGAACATGCTATAGGAATAGCTATTTTTGATTTATCAGGGAAGTTAGCAACAAATTGCAAAACTTGCATTCCACCCATGGATCCACCGGTAACACAAAATAATTTATCTATATTAAAATGTTCAAGCAAGTTAAATTGTGCATTTACCATGTCGTTTATTGTTATTACTGGGAAATTTATACCAATTTTTTTTCCGCTTATTTCATCTATGGAACTGGGACCATACGAACCCATGCAGCCACCGATAACATTTGCACTTATTATAAAATACTTATTAGTATCAAGTGCTTTATTTGGACCAATGACATATGACCACCAACCATCTTTATTTGTGATTGGGTTTTTTCCAGTTGCGAATTGATCTCCGGTAAGTGCATGAAATACCATTATCGCATTGTCTTTATTTTGATTAAGTTCGCCGTAGGTTTCGTAAGCCAAAGGATAATTTGAAATTGTAACACCACAATCTAATTTAAGTGGTTTTTTAATTATAATTTTTTTAATATTTTCTATATTATTCATAATTTTAGCTTGAATTGTGAGGAAAAAAACTTATTTAGCGGTTTTTTTATAGCGCTCGCAATTCAGTTAAATCAGCGCATTTGTCTTCTATAGTATGTCGGCAACTATGTCAATTGCAACTAATCGTTGTTTAATTTTATTTAAATTATTCAATTATTATTTATATATACCTTTATGCAAAAAGTTTTTTTTAGGAAAATTGGAGTAAAAAGTTATAAACCAGGAAAGTCTATACTTTTAAACCGGAAAAAAGTAATTAAATTGTCAGCAAATGAGTCTGCTCTAGGTTTTTCACCACTAATTAAGAGAAAAATATCGAAAATTAAATTGTTGTCAAGATATCCAGACTCAAAATCTAAAAGTTTACGTAAACAAATCTCTAAAAAATTCAAATGTAATTTTGATCAAATAATTTGCGGCGCAGGTTCTGATGAAATAATTCAAATGATTTGTCAGTTATTTTTAAGAAAATCTGATGAAGTAATTATACCAAAATATAGTTTCTTAATGTATAGAATTTATTCAGGAATTATTGGGGCTAAAATTGTTTATGCAAAAGAAAATAATTTTAAAATATCTGTTGATGAAATTTTAAAAAAAGTTACTCGTAGGACAAAGGTTGTTTTTTTAGCTAATCCTAATAATCCTACAGCAACATACTTATCTTCGACAGAATTAAAAGATTTAAGAAAAAGACTTAGATCTAATATATTGCTTGTTGTTGATGATGCTTATGAGGAATATATGTTGAATAAAAATTACAGGTCTGGACTAAGTTTATTCAAAAATTTTAAAAATGTTTTCATATTAAGGACTTTTTCTAAAATTTATGGTTTAGCATCCTTGCGTGTTGGTTGGGGATATGGCTCAAAAGAGATTGTAAGCGCTCTAATGAAAATTAAGCCACCTTTTAACGTTTCAAAAATTGGTGAGATAAGCGCTTTAGAGTCACTTAAAGATAAAAACTTTATTAATAAATCAATTAAGCACAATAAAAAATGGGCAAAAATACTTAAAACTAATTTTGAAAGATTTAATATAAATACAAATTCAATTACAGCAAATTTTTTATTTTTAAATTTTGATAAATGCAAAATATCATCTAGGTTATTTAAAAAAAAACTTGAAGAAAAAGGAATAATTGTTAGAAGCCTTGAAGTATATGGTATCAAAAATAAATTAAGAATTACAATTGGAAATTCAAAAGAAAATATCTTTTTAATTAAAACTTTGAAATCAATATTTTTAAATGTTTAATAATATATTAATAATTGGCTGTGGACTTATAGGATCATCAATTCTTAAAGGTTCATTTGATAAGAAAATATCAAAAAAAATATATGTTCATGAAAAATCAAAAAAAAATATTTCTTTTATAAAAAAAACTAATAAAAAGATAAAACTTTTGAGTAAATTAGATCGCAACGTTTCAGATATGGATCTAATTATAATCTGTACGCATATGAGTCAGTACAGCAGTATAATCAAAAAATTACAAAAATTTATAACTTCAAAAAATATTATTACAGATACAGGTTCAACAAAACGTAATATTATTAATATAATAAATAAAAATAATAAAATTAAAGATATTTTTATTCCAAGCCACCCTATCGCAGGATCAGAGGTCAGCGGACCCAAATATGGCAATAAAGATCTTTTTAAAAATAAATGGTGCATCATCTTAAATAATGGAAATAAAAAAAAAATTAAGAAAATTGAAATTTTTTGGAAAAAACTTGGTTCGAAAATAATTTTTATGAATGCTATAGAACATGACAAGATATTCTCAATAACAAGTCACTTGCCACATTTAATTGCATATAATCTTGTTAAAACTGCAACTGATTTTCAAAGAAAAAATAAAAAAAAAATTATCAAGTATAGCGCTGGTGGTTTAAGAGATTTTTCACGCACTGCTGCATCAAATGAAATAATGTGGAGAGATATATTCTTTAGTAACAAAGATAATATAATAAACTCTATAAATATTTTTATAGAAAATTTAAATAATTTCAAAAACCTCATTAAAAAAGAAAATAATAAAAACATACTTAAAATTTTAAAAGATACAAAAAAGGTTAGAAGACAAATAATAGAGTTAAAACAAGACATATCTAAACCTAACTTTGGAAGAGATATTTTTTAATTTAGTTTTTCAAGAACACCTAGGTAATTCTCATAACCTTTAAATGATTTTACAGATGTTTTATATATTGGTTTTCTAGCTTGGTTATAGCTTATTGTTTTGATAACCCTTTTATTTTTATGGTGATCTAGACATTTGTCATCCCATTTTAATGAACAGAATTTCAACAATTTTTCTACCTCAACCTTAGTATTATTAATTAAGTTTTCGTAATGAAGATCATAAATATGATTTGGAAATAATTTTCTCCAGTAGTTCATTAAGTCTTGATAGCACTTATAATAATTTACTAAATCATTTAAATCATTAGCAAAATTAATTTTTGTTGGGAAATGATTTTTGTACAATGACCAACAATTATCAATAGGGTTTCTTATAATGTTTATAAATTTAGAATTAGGTAAAAATTTTAAAATATAACCTATGTAAAAAAAATTTAGTGGAGCTTTATCAGTAAAAACTTTATTTGTGTCATCTATATGAGAGGTAAATTCAATATAATCTTTCTCACATTTTAATAAGTCTTTTGTTTTTATGACATCATTAAATTCAAAATAATTTTCATAGATTCTACTTATATATGGTAATTCCCCACCTCCAAATACATCTTCGTGAGATGAAATAATTTGCTCTGTTAAAGAAGTTCCAGATCTTGGCATACCTACAATAAATAGGAAATTTCTAGAATTCTTATTTATTTGTATATTTTCTAACAATTTATACTTATCTTTGATTTTAAGAAATTTTTTTCTATCAATCTCAAAATTATATTTACTAAATTTTTTTGATATATCATTAGCTTTCTTATAATTTTCAAAAGATTTGTCGTATTTTTTTTGATCATCATATGCTTTTCCAAGTGCGAAATGTAAATGCAATAAAGACCTATCGGTGAGCTTCATGTTTGACAATTTATTTTTCATATTTATAAAATGTGTACTCTCATTATTATATTTAGTCATTTGAGCAATTATTCTATCAGCTTCTGTCAAATCTGATCTTAGTTTTAAAATTTCAAAAAATAATTTTTTAGATTTCTCAAACTCACCCATTGTGTTGTATAGGTTTGCAAGATTGTAAATTGTAGCCATAGCATTAGGCTGCCTGGATAATATTTTATTATATAAATGAACAGCTTCTTCAGTTTTATCTAAGTCTTTTTTTAAGTTAGCTAGATTGTTCAATATTTGGCTATTATTTTTATCTATTTTTAAACCCTTTTTGTAAAATTCTTCTGCCTTTTTATATTTGTAAATATTTGCATAACTCATTCCCAAGTTATTTAAAAAATCTACATTATTTGGATTTTGATTTAAAGCATCATTCATAATATTAATAGCTTTTAAGAAATTCCCTTTATTATTATAAGCAAGACAAAGAAGATTATAAAAAACATCAATCTTATTTTTTTTTAAAATGTTTTTACATTCCTCAATTACTTCATCATTCTCATTATTAAAATACTTCTTTTTAAGTTCTTCATACTTTTTTTGTAAATCCGCAACTGATTTATCCATTTATCTTATTCCTATAACTTTTAACTTAGCTGTTTCCTCTATTAATTTTAAAGTTTTATTAATATTCATGATCAATACCTTTTTTTTTGGACCATAAGCATGTATTAGATTTTTTTTTGATAAACAAACAGCAACATGTCCTTTCCAAAAAATTATGGCGTTTTTTTTAATTTTATTTGCTTTCTTAAAATATTTTATTTGATCTTTTGTGTCTCTTGGACAATACAAATTATTAAATTTAAAAAAAAGCTGAACTAGCGCAGAACAGTCAATTCCTTTATAACTTTTGCCTCCCCATTTATAAGGTATATTTAAAAACATCCTTATATCTTTAAAAATATCCTTCTTATAATTTAAAGGCATTACGTCATTTTTTTTTATCCAATATTTTCCAAACTTAAAAAAATTATTTGTTTTATTAGTTACACAAATAAGTGAGCAAAATGATAGTTTAGATGTAATTTTAGAATTTCTTTTTGGTTTTGAATATAAATTTGCTTTTAAAGAAGAAATTTTGTGGGTGATTTTCATATCTTTAACAAATCTCCTGGCTTTTATAAATCCACTATATTTATCGTATGATGTTTTAATTTTAAACCACCCTTTTTTTTTCTTTAGTATCATAAATTTTTCACCATATAATAATTGAGATGATATTTTTGCTTTTAATGAACTTTTTTCATAAATATTTATCAGAGGGTAATTATTAATCATTTTATTGGCGCAACCTTTGAAATATAAAATATCAGAAAAAGTACAGGCACTCCTAATAAAGCAGTAACAACAAAGTAGTTTTGATAACCAATTACGTCAACCCAAGAACCCGAATAACCTGCTATTAATTTTGGTAAAAACAACATTATAGAGGTAAATAGAGCGTATTGAGTTGCTGTAAATTTCAAAGAAGTTAATCCAGACAAGTATATAACAAAAGCTGCGCCCGCAAAACCACTTGATATATTATCAGCTGTAATGACAGAAATTAAAAATTTGATGTTGGTTTCAGCTGTTGCTAACCAGGCAAAGAGTAAATTACTTAGAGAAGCGATTAAAGCGCCAATGAATAAAGTGATCATAGTTCCATATTTCATCGCAAAATATCCACCTAATAATCCGCCAGCTATTGTGGCGAAAACACCAAAAAATTTAGAATAAGTAGCGATCTGGTTAATACTGTAGCCCTTTTCTAAATAAAAAATGTTAGCCATAACCCCCATTACAACATCAGCCATTCTGTAAAGAGAAATTAGGAGTAAAATTATTACTGCAAATTTCCCATATTTGACCACAAAATTTTTAATTGGATTATAGTAACTTTCTTTTATTAATGATTTACTTTGAAATCTTATTTTTACTAAAAATAAAAGAAACAAACCACTACAAATAAAACAAAAAATTAATTTTAAGATTGTGTAAAAAAAACTTAATATAGATCCGGAAAAAGGATTAATTAAACTAGAGTAAATATATATAAAGATTAGAACAGACATAAGTATACTTAAAAAGAATTTAAAATGTAAATTAGTGTTTCTCGTAAAATTTCTTGTTTTTTTTGGCTCTTTAGAAATTAAATTAGCTACTACCCCAATAAACATTAGCAGTGACATAGATAAATACACCTTTTTCCATACCTCATATTCATAATTTTCACTTCCCCAATAGGAGGCTAACCAGAGGCTTCCAGCACCCCCAACTAACATTCCGATTCTGTAACCCGCTATGTACATAGATGATAGTGAACCCTGTAGTTTTTTATCTATAGACTCAATTCTATAAGCATCGATGATTATATCTTGAGTTGCACTAAAAATCGCAACAAGTGTTATACACACTGCAGTTATAATAATATTATTCTGTGGATCGTTTACTGAAGTTAAAACTAAAGAAAATATAATCAAAAATTGAGTTAAAAGTAACCAACTTCTTCTGTGACCCAAATTTAAAAAATTCGGAATACTTACTTTATCAACAAGTGGGGACCATAAAAATTTAAAAGCATACGCAAAACCTGCCCAACTAAAAAGTGTTACTGTGCTTCTTTCTACTCCAGCTTTAGTTAACCAAACTGACAAAGTTGAAAATACTAAAAGTATAGGTAGGCCCGACGAAAAACCTAACATTATCATTTTTAAAGGTTTCTCTGTAAAAAAAAATAAAAATTTATTATTCATTTATCTTCTCCAAAAAGAGGGTAAAAAAATTATCAGTAATGCAAAAATTTCTAACCTGCCTAATATCATTCCAACTGATAATAACCACTTAGATTGATCGGGTAGGCCTGAATAATTACTGTTAGGCCCAATCTCGCTTCCCAAACCTGGTCCAACATTTGATAGGGATGATGCCGCTCCAGAAATTGATGTTATAAAATCTAATCCTGTTAAAGTTAAAAGTGACGCTAGAACAAAAAATATCAATATATATAGATATATAAACGATATAATTGATGCAATTAACTTATCATCCACTTTATTATTATTATATTTTAAGTTTATAATTGCCCTAGGATAAATAATTTTCATTAATTGGTTTCTTATAAAATAGTAAAGTATATGTACTCTAAATATTTTAATTCCACATGTTGTTGATCCTGCACAGCCTCCAATAAACATTAAAATTAGGAAAAAAATTAAAGGAAAGTTTCCCCACTGGTCAAATTCTTTAGTTACGTATCCAGTACCTGTTAAAATCGAAACCACATTAAATATTACAGATCTAATATGAATTTCATAAATATTTTTATTAACAATAATTAAATAAAAAAATAATATTAATATAGAAATTAAAGTTAGCTTAAAAAATAATTTTACTTGCTCATCCTTAAAAATAATTTTTTTTTCATCTGATATAAATTTTATATATAAAATAAAAGGTATACTTCCCAACAAAATAAATAAAATTGAAATAATTTCTATATTAGGATTATTAAAATATCCTATTGATTGGTCATAATTTGAAAAACCACCTGTTGCAATTGTTGTCATTGAATGAGTTATACTATCAAATGCATTCATCCCACAAATTTTATAAGAAACTGCGCAAAGTGCAGTTAAAGATAAATAAACTGTTATTAATCTTAAAGAAACCTCTTTAGATTTAGGTAAAATTTTTTCTGAAGTATCGTAAGAAGTAACTTTTAGTAACTGCATTCCTCCTATATTCATAATCGGCATTAAAGTTATAGCCATTAAAATTACTCCAATACCTCCCAACCATTGTAACATTGCTCTCCAAATTAGTATGCCTTTAGGAGATTTCTCGATATTCTCTAAAATAGTAGCACCTGTAGTGGTTATTCCTGACATGCTCTCAAAAAAAGAGTCAGTAATAGACAAACTTAATTCTGAAAAAAAAAATGGCAATGAACCAAATATTGCAATACTTAGCCAAGATAGAGCCGTTAGTAAAAAAGCTTGCTGAGTATTAATAGACTTTAAGTGATCAATGTTAGAAAGAAAAAACAATATACCGAAAGTTATAGTTATAATTCCAGATATTATAAAAGTAGAGTCAAATTCATTATAAATTAGTTGAAATGAGATAGGGACAATCATAGCAACTCCTAAAATTATTAATAAAATCCCTAGTGTAAAAAATACTGTTTTATAATTGGACATTTTTACCGAACATTATTTTATGGAAAATAAATTTCAACATTATATGAATAAAATATGTTCTTAAAATACAAGATATTTTAAATTGATGATAAATATTAAAAAGGAAGATATAGAAAAATCAAACTCTTGGCCATTTGTTGAGGCACGAAAGATTCTTAAAGAAAGAGAAAAATATATAGACAAAAAAGGAAAGATTATTTTACAGACTGGATACGGTCCATCCGGATTACCTCATATTGGAACATTTGGAGAAGTTGCAAGAACGAGCATGGTAGTTAATGCTTTAAACTATTTAACAGATTTACCAAAAGAAATAATTACGTTTTCAGATGATTTAGATGGTTTAAGAAAAGTACCAGAAAATGTTCCAAACAAGGACATTCTTAAAAATAACTTACATATGCCTCTCACAGATATTCCAGATCCTTTTGAAAAATTTAAAAGTTTTGGAGAACACAATAATGAGATGTTAAAAAAATTTTTAGACAAATTTAATTTCAAATATAAATTTATGAGCTCAACTAATTTATATAAATCCGGATTTTTTAATACAACTCTAAAAAAAATATTAGATAATTACGAGGGTATAATGAAAATAATTATTCCAACTTTAGGTAAAGAAAGACAAAAAACATATTCACCATTTCTACCAATATGTAATGAAACAGGTAAAGTTTTAGAAATACCGGTAATTGAAATAAATAAAAAAAATTCAACTGTAATTTTTGACAATAATGGAAAAAAATTTGAGTCAAGTATTTTAGATGGTAACTGCAAACTTCAATGGAAAGTAGACTGGGCAATGAGATGGTATACTCTTGATATTGATTTTGAGATGTATGGAAAAGATTTAATTGAGAGCGCGATTCTATCCACTAAAATAATTAAACTCTTAGGAAAAAATAATCCTTCAGGGTTTGCCTATGAACTATTTCTTGATGATAAAGGTGAAAAAATTTCAAAGTCTAAAGGAAATGGTGTCACTATTGAGGAGTGGCTTAATTATGCATCACCAGAAAGTTTATCCTTGTTTATGTATCAGAATCCAAAAAGGGCAAAAAAATTATATAAAGAAATTGTGCCAAAGGCAGTAGATGAGTATTTAGATTTAATCAAAAAGAGTAAAAAACAGGATGCACGAGAGTTGTTGCTCAATCCCTTATGGCATGTCCATAATGGCAAAATTCCCTATGAGGATAGCATAATGAGTTTTTCCATGCTTTTAAATTTAGTTGAAACCAGTAATGCTACGTCTGAAGAAATACTTTGGAAATTTGTAAAAAATTATAAGAAAGATATTGTCAAAGATAACTTTCCTATATTTGATAATCTAATAAAATGTTCAATCAAATACTTTAACGATGTCGTTAAACAAAATAAAAAATATAAAAAACCAAATATTACAGAAAAAAAAGCCTTGTTAGATTTAATTTCAAACTTAGAAAAATGTTCTGATAATATGAAGCCTGAGGATATACAAACAGAAATTTACACAGTAGGAAAAAATAATGGTTATAAGGAAAACCTTAGAGAATGGTTTAAATTAATTTACGAGGTAGTCTTTGGTGTAGAAAACGGTCCAAGGCTAGGATTTTTCATAAGTTTTTTTGGAAGAAAGGAAATGATTTCGCTTATCAAAGAGAAAATAAATTAATGTTTGATAAAATTAGACCATTGATATTTAAATTAGATCCTGAATTGGCACATACATTAGCTATTAAGGCTCTTAAAACAAATTTATTTTTAAAACAAAAAATTTCAGAAGACACATTATTAAAATCTGAATTATTTGGGAAAGAGATAAAAAATCCAATCGGGATTGCTGCTGGTTTTGACAAAGATGCTGAGGTTTATAACTCATTATTTAATTTGGGTTTTGGTTTTGTTGAGGTGGGAACAGTTACACCTTTAAAACAATATGGAAACAAAAAACCTAGAGTTTTTAGGTTAGAGAACGATAAAGCTTTAATAAATCGTCTTGGTTTTAATAACTCAGGCAGCGATGTTGTAAGTGATAGAATAAAAAAAAATAAACCGATCGGTATACTTGGTGTAAACATAGGTCCGAATTCAGATAGCAAAGATAGAGTAGGGGACTATCTAATTGGATTTAATAAATTTTATAATTTAGCAGATTATATAACAATTAATATTTCGTCACCTAATACGGAAAACTTAAGAGATTTTCATAATTTAGATGAATTGGGAAATTTATTAGATAAAATTTTAGCTGAAAAAAAAAAATTAAATAGCAACATTCCAATTGCTTTAAAGGTTTCACCAGATATTGATAATGCTATTGTTAAAGATATATCTAAAATATTGGTACAATATAAAGTCAATGCCTTAATTGTTTCAAATACTACCGATCAAAATAGAGATAAACTGAAAGACCATCAAAAATTTCAAAAAGGTGGTTTATCGGGCAAACCTTTGAACGATATATCAAATAAATTAATAAATAATTTTTTTAAAAATTTAAATGGACAAATTAAAATAATTGGTGTCGGAGGCGTGGATTCTGGAGAAACGGCATACAGAAAATTTTTGAGTGGGGCTAATTTTGTTCAGCTTTATACAGGCATGGTTTTTAGAGGACCTAAAATTGCGGTAAAAATTAATGAAGAACTTAAAAAAATATTAAAAGAAAAAAAAATAAAAAATTACTCCGATATTATTGGTAAATTATAAACTTGACTGAATCAAAATGTACATTTATATACTCCCTTCATGCCAAAAAAGTGCGAATTAACTGGAAAAAGACCATTAAAAGGCCATAAGGTTAGCCATGCAAATAATAAAGTTAAAAGAAGATTTTTACCAAGTGTTAAAAAAGTCAGTTTTAAAAGTGTATTATTAAATAAAAAACTAAAGATAACCGTCTCTAATGCAGCAATGAGATCCATAGATAAAAAAGGAAGCTTCGATCAATTTATGAAAACTGTAAAATCAAAAAATTTATCTATAAGATTAAAAAAAATTAAAAAAAGCATAATTCAAAAATCAGCATAATGAACAAATTGTTCTTAACCTTATCCCTTTTAATGGGATTTGTTGTTCTAATTTCAAATTTTCTAGTTCAGTTTCCTGTTAAATATTATGGATTGGAAAATATTTTAACCTACGGAGCTTTTAGTTATCCAATAGCTTTTCTGATTACTGATTTGGCCAATAGGTCTTTTGGTAAATTAATAGCTAGAAAGATTGTTTACTTTGGTTTCACAATTGGATTATTATTTACACTTATTTTTTCTACAAATTTTTCTGATCTAATCTCAGTTAGAATAGCAATTGGGTCTGGAACAGCATTTATAGTGGCGCAATTATTAGATGTTCAAGTTTTTGATAGATTAAGGAGAAAAACATGGTTTGTTGCTCCTTTATTTTCATCGTTAATAGGCTCAACTGTTGATACGTTTTTATTCTTTTCTATTTCATTTTATGGAACAGGAGTACCTTGGATAACTTTATCACTTGGAGACTTAGGTGTAAAAATATTTATAGCATTGATAATGCTTGTACCATTTAGATTATTGCTTGGTACACTTAAACCAGTCTAAATTACTTTAAAAAAAATTTATATGTCAGTATCTTATAAGCAAGTTTTGCTACTAAAAAATTATATGAATTAAATCCTTTAATTGGAGCTAATTCATTTATATCTGCTCCTATCACATTCGCATTCTTAAAAGCAGTTTTGATTAAACTTAACGTTTCATACCAAAACAAGCCTCCTGGTTCGGGAGTTCCAGTTGCTGGCATAATACTAGAGTCTAAACCATCTACATCAAAAGTTAAATATACATTTTTATTTTTAATTAATCTTTTAAAATATTTTAAATTCCATTTTTTTTGGTCTTTAGCCCAAAATATTTTGATCCTGCTATTATTTTTTTTTAAAAAAGGCATTTCTTCTTTTGAGATATTTCTTATGCCAATTGAAATTAAATTTACATTTTTAAAGTCCAAGCACCTTCTCATGGCTGATGCATGTGAGTATTTTTGATTATTATAGCTACTTCTAAGATCTGCATGGGCATCAAATTGTAAAATTGTTACCTTTTTATAACTTTTAACAAAAGGTTCAATACAACCTGCTGTGATTGAATGTTCACCACCTAAAGTTAGCGGAAACAAATTTTTTTCAATTGATTTTTGGTTTAAATGTGAAACTTGTTTTAAGGCTTTATTTATATTTTTATTAATTTTAAATGGTTTGATAGTTTTTACACCTATAACTTTGAAAGGTTCACAATTAAGCTCTTCATCGTAAAGCTCAACTTGGTGTGAAGCTTTTATAATTTCCTCTGGCCCATTTTTTGTACCTCCACCATAACTAACTGTTTTTTCTAAACCAAATGGTATAACAACAGATCTTTGTTTAATATCGAATTTGTTATCAATACCTAAAAATCCATTTTTATTTGATAGATATTTCACTTATTCAAAAATTTTTGAGAAATTCTTTCGATCCCTCTTTTTCCACTCGCCTTTGTGGTATGCATCGCTAGCAATTAAAGGTATTACACTAGTCGCTTCAGCAAACACCATTTGTTCCTTAGAGGTATCAACTTTGCCCCAAGAACTAGCCTCTTTTAAAGTTGAACTACTGCATGCCCCATCTCTAGTGTCTGCGACTGTAATTTGAATTGCATATTTATGCATGGCCACATCTTTACCCAGCAGCTCTGCACAAATAACCGTATCCTGAATAAAATTTTTTGGAACTCCCCCACCAATCATTAACAAACCAGATCCTTTTGATTTTATTTTTATCTCAGTTAATTCTCTAAATTCTCTAATTGAATCGATAGTCATATGCTTTTTTGGATTTTTTTCTTGGTGCATTACTAACCCAAATCCGGCACTGGAATCTGTAAATGCGGGACAGAATATAGGCACTTGGTAGTCATATGACATCTCAATTAAGGAGCCTTTTTTCTTTGCATTTCTTTTTAGATATTTGCCAAGCTCAGAGATAAATTCTCTTGATGTATAAGGTCGTGGTTCAAGTGAATCAGCAATTTCTCCAATTACTTTATCACAATGTTGTAGTTCCTCCTCATCAATATAAGTGTCATATATTCTATCGATATAATTTTTTCTTAATTCAGTGTCATCTTGAAACTGAGAGCCTTGATAATGCTTAAAACCTAAGGCCTCAAAAAAATCCATGTCAATAATTGATGCTCCAGTTGCGACTATTGCATCGACCATATTATATTTAACTAAATCTCTATAAATATGCATGCATCCAGCTGCAGATGTTGAACCTGCTAATGTCAAAAAAATAGTACAATCCTTTTCACTTAGCATTTCATTATAGATTTTTGCAGCATTAGCTGTCTCTCGAGATACAAAAGACATTTTTTCCATTGAAGAAATTATAGGTCTTGCATCAAACTTTGTTATGTCAATATGTTCAACTGGTTTATTTAGAAAATCTTTTTTACTATTATGACCTAGGGTTTTTTTCACAGGATTTTAAGCAACCAAATAACTTTTGCTTTTATCTTTATCGTACATAGTCATTACAGGCTCATCTTCAACTTCAAAAATTTTGTCAGAATAAAAACCATTAAACTGTGTTCTAAATGTAAGACCATAAGCGCCGAGTTGCCCCAGTTCTATGTAATCATTTTCCTTAATATTGTTTGGAAGTATAAAAGGACCTTTCATATAGTCCATGCTATCGCACGTTGGACCATAAAAATCAAATGCTGTCATTTTTTTTGAAATCATTCTTCCATTTGTAATAAGCCTTGATGGATAAACTATATTTGGAACACCACCATCAAATAAAGTTCCATAAGTACCGTCATTGATATATAATTTTTGTTTTTTTCTTAAATTTACTCTCACAATTGTTGAACCTGACTCTGCTACCAGTGCTCTACCAGGCTCGCATATAATTTCTGGTAATTTATCTATTTTAAGGTTATTCAATGATTTTTTTATTTCCTCAAAGTAGCTATTTAAAGATTGGGGAATTAAGTCGGGATAAATAGTTGGAAACCCTCCACCTATATTTATTACCTTTGGTATAATTTTTGTTTTCTTAATTAAATTTCCGATTTCAGTTATTCCTTTTGTATAAGAAATTGGGTGCATGCATTGAGAACCAACATGAAAACTTAAACCCAATTTCTTTGTATATTGATTGGTAAGTCTGATTAGACCTGGAGCCTCATTATTATTAGCACCAAATTTTTTTGATAAATCAATTTCTGCGTGCTCATTTGAAACCGCAATTCTTACATATAATTCTAAATCATTTGCGTGATTAGTAGTCTCTAGAATTTTGATTAGTTCATCCTTAGTATCCAGCGAGAATGCTTTAACCCCAAATTTGAAATATGCATCTCTTATGTCTTCTCTACTTTTTACTGTATGCATATATGAGCAATCTAAAGAACTATCTATTTCTTTTATGTCTTGGATTTCTTTGATAGATGCTACATCAAAGTTTTTTATGCCACTTTCAATTAATGTTTTAACAACTTCTTTATTCGGATTAGTTTTAACTGCGTATAAAATTTTACCTGGGAAATTTTTTATAAAGTAATTTGAAGCTTTTTTTATTGATTTTTTTCTGATGCAGTACACTGGATCAGATGGTTTTAACTCAGTTATTAGTTCATAAACCGATTTAAATTTTTTCATAATTAGCTCCTTAAAAAAAATTTAACAAAAAAAAATTGCATAACTTATATGCAATTTTCGTAAATCGTTTTTTACTTATATAGGGGGCTCTGTAAAGAAAATTATGAGGTTTTTTTGGTTTTTTTAGACTATTGAAATTTTAGGATTTATGACCATATGATTACTACGATGGAGACAGATAAGCTAAAAAACATAAACGAATTTGAGGATAAATCTCTTCTAATTGTAGATGACGATAATCCCTTTAGAGAAAGGCTCGCAAGAGCTATGGAAAAGAGGGGCTTTAAGGTTTCACAAGCTGAAGGTGTAAAAAAAGGTCTAGATGCAGTAAAAAATAATAAGCCAGCTTTTGCTGTCGTAGACTTAAGACTGGGTGATGGTAACGGTCTTGAGGTTGTAAAAGAAATACAAAATTCAAATGCAAATAGCAGAGTAGTAATGTTAACAGGGTATGGAAACATCCCGACAGCTGTTGCAGCAATAAAACAAGGTGCAATAGATTATTTGGCAAAACCAGCTGATGCAGATGATGTTGAAAAGGCACTTTTAGCTAATCCAAATAAAAAAGCAGAACCGCCCGAGAATCCAATGTCAGCTGATCGAGTAAAATGGGAACATATTCACAGAGTATTCGAACTTTGCAATAGAAATGTTTCTGAGACAGCTAGAAGATTAAAGATGCATCGAAGGACTCTTCAAAGAATTTTATCTAAAAGATCACCTAGATAGATTTTCTAAACTTTACAAGTTTCGAAGAAAGAAAAGTTAAAATCAAAATTTTGAATAATTCTGCTAATAGAAAAGGCTTTGCACCAAGCTCAAAAATGGGTTTATCCCATCCAATTAGGCTTCCTAACCAAATTAATCCCAAAATATAAATAGTTGAAACTGATATAAGAATTTTAAAAAAATTTTGTATTATATTTTTTCCAAAGTTAAAATAACCTGTCAAAAAAACTGCACTCAAAAATC
>CACMAZ010000008.1 GCA_902611815.1 uncultured Pelagibacteraceae bacterium | reverse complement strand
AGAGGTAAATATTGGACCATAGCAGACGAGACAGGAAAAGAAGTTTCAAGAGATGTAGAAATTGATGAGTCTAAATATACTAAACTTTTACCAGAATTTGAAAAAACCTATTTCAAAGAAGTATATGAAACTTTAAGTAAAAAGTTTAAGTTAGGAAGAGTAAGATTATTATTAAAAGAACCGAGATCTACTTTAAGTTGGCATAAAGACCCAGAGTGCAGATTACATGTTCCAATAATAACAAACCCAGGTTGTTCAATGGTAATCGAAAACGTTGCAAAACATTTACCAGCTGATGGAAAGGTTTGGATAACAAATAACACTAAATACCATAATTTTTTTAATGGAGGGGAGCAAGCGAGAATACACCTAGTAGCGTGTGTATTAGACAGTCCATTTAAGTAATGACTGAATTTACCAAAGGCATATTTGAGGTAAGTAGAGACGTTTACAAAAATAACAAAGGCTCAATATTAAGAACAATTGTTTATACAATTGGTCACTTTGCAATTGCTATTACAGTATTGATGCTTGTGGCAGATGTATCTTTTATGATTGCCTTGACAGATGCAATTGTTGAACCAATAGCAAATTCAGTTTGGTACTTTGTTTTAGATAAGTGGTGGGCAAGTAAAAGTAAAAAGTCCTAGTCACCCCACAAATATTCATTATTAATCCATCCCACATAGTTTCCAGTTTCCACTTTAAACCATTTTTTTTCTTCTTTTTTAACAATCAATAATCTACCACTTTTAATTACTGCTATTGGTGTTGAATATTTTGTAGAATTTTTAAAGAGTATTTTTTCCTGAAGTGTAATTAATGATTTGTTTTTTTTAAGCTGAGATCTATGAACCCATCCACCATTATTTTTATAATCTAGAATTTTTCTAAAATTCTCCTTTTCATCAATTATTTCAACTGGAAAATTTTTTTTTAAGTATACAAATTTAATTGGGTAGTCTAACCCAGGACCATATCTTACATTTACCTTATTATATTTCAAAGAAAGAAAGTAATTTTCTTCTGCTTTTGTATCATTTAAAAAAATTAGAAAAAAAAATATAAATATTATCCTAAACGTATTTATTATATTAAATCGCATATTCTGAATTCTAAATTTAACAAATTAATAATTAAAACTTTTCCATTTAAACACTTTCCAACATTTAAAATATATTTAATAGCTTCATTAGCTTGAATATTGCCAACTATACCTGCAACTGTACCAATTACTCCATCTTCTTCACAAGTAGCTAAGTCATCATCAGGTGTACCTTGATAAAAAGACTCCAAGCAAGGTTTTGTTTTTTTTGAAAAATTGAACCCAAAAATATGTCCATCAAATTTTCCTATTGCCCCTGAAATTAAAACTTTTTTTAAAATTTTAGAAAATTTATTTATTAAAAATTTACTACTAAAATTATCAGTCCCATCTATTATTATATCAAAAGATTGTATTATTTTTTTTGTGTTAAAATCATCAATTTTTTTCTTAAAGCTCTTTATTTTAATGTGAGGATTAACTTTTTTTAATCTTTGCTTTACTGCATCAACTTTGTATTTTTTAATATCACTAGTAGTAAATATGGATTGCCTATGGATATTAGATAAATTAACTTTGTCATGGTCAATTAAGCCTATTGTTCCAACCCCAGCTCGACTCAAGTATTCTGCTACAGGACAACCTAGTCCTCCAAGACCAACGATTAAAACTTTTGATTTTTTAAGTTTTTTTTGTCCATTGATACCAATATCTTTAAGAATAATTTGCCTCGAATATCTTTCTATTTCCTTATTTGTTAGGCTCATTTTTTTCCTGTGGACCCAAAACCACCTTGACCTCTAACAGTATCAGGTAAACTGTCAACTTCCTCAAATTCCATTTTAATAATTGGAACTAAAACCATTTGAGCAATTCTATCGCCATTATTAATTATGAAATCTTCTTTACCATGATTAAATAAAATAATTTTTAGTTCACCTCTATAGTCACTATCTATGGTGCCAGGAGAATTTAATACACCTATGTTTTCTTTTGCAGCCAAACCTGATCTAGGTCTTATTTGAATTTCCAATTCCTCAGGTATTGCAACTTGTAATCCTGTAGGAATTAACTCTGAGCTGTTTGGTTTAATTACAACTTTTTTTTCTAAAAACGCAGACAAGTCAACACCAGATGAACCGTCAGTTTTATATTTTGGAGTAGTTACTTCTTTATTAGTCTTTTTAATTAATATTTTGACCATCAAATCATATTCAGCTGATTGATAACCCTTTTTACAATCTCATCAGCTACTACTGATTTATAAGTTTTAGAAATAATTTCATCTTCAACTTTTTCATCTTTATAAAATATTGAAACCTCATTAAAATCAGAGTCAAACCCAATATCGTTCTTGCTAATATCATTGGCAATTATCCAATCACAACCTTTATTTTGTAATTTTTGTTTACTGTTTGAGTGTAAGTTATTAGTTTCCGCAGAGAAACCTATTACTATTTTTGGCTTATTATTATTTTTTGAAATTAACTTTAGAATATCTATGTTTTTTTCAAAATCTAATTTTAGATCTTTATTTTTTTTAATTTTATTTTCACTTAAATTTTTTACTTTAAAATCACCTACAGCTGCACAAAAAATTGCAACATCACACGGTAAATTTTCTATTGTCCTCTGATACATTTCTTCAGCAGTATTTACTTTTAATAAATTAATGTTTGGATCAGGGGTAAGCTTTGATGGACCAGAAATTAAGGTTGTATCAAAACCATTATTAAATAATGATTTTGCTATTTCATACCCTTGCTTACCACTCGATCTGTTTGAAATGTATCTAACTGGATCTATATATTCTTGTGTTGGACCAGCTGTAACAATAGCTCTATATTTTTTATTACTACTTTTTGATTTAAAAAAATTATCAAGTTCTTTTAATATATACTCTATATTAGCCATGCGTCCGTCACCATATTCTCCACATGCCATTTCACCATTAAATGGCCCTATGATCCTGTAATTGAAGCTTTTAATTTTTTCTAAATTTTGTTTATTTGATGCATGTTCCCACATTCTCACATTCATAGCAGGACAAACAAATATACTTTTATTAGATGCTTGAACGACAGTTGTTGCTAAATCATCACTTATACCTTGACTCATCTTAGCAATAATATTTGAGGTAGCTGGAGCTATAAGTATTAAATCTGCCCACCTTGATAGGGAAATATGGTCCATCTCAGACTCATTCTCAACAGAGTATATATCTGAATAAACTTTATTTTTTGAAAGTGAAGCAATAGACAAAGGTGTAACAAATTCAGAACCACCTTTTGTCAGTATAGTTTTAACTTCACACTGAATTTTTATGAGAGATCTAATTAAATCTAATGATTTATAGGCAGCTATACCACCAGAAATTATAAGTAATATCTTTTTCTTTTCTAAAAAATTCATAACAAATTAAAATACTATGACACTTAAAAAAACAAGTATTAATAAACCAATAATACTTTGATTTCTTAAAGATCTCATCTCATTTTTCTTCTCTGTTAAGGAAGAATAGGAATTTGTATTTTGTGGAATTTGACCACTAGCTAAGAAAGCCAAAGCTTGGTTTGCGTTTTCCATAACTTTTGGAAATTCTGGAATTTTTTTTAAAATTTCTGCAGAATCTTTTAAAGAGTCTACAACATTTTTAATAGGATCTTTTGTTTCTTTTAACCAGTTTTCTAGTACAGGTCTTGAGGTTTCCCATATATTAGTATTTGGATCTAATTTTCTTGAGACACCTTCCACAACTACCATTGTCTTTTGAAGTAACAAAAGTTGTGGCTGTGTTTGCATATTAAATTTTTCAGTTATATCAAACAATTGTTTTAACAATTTTCCACCAGAAATGTCTTTAACACTTTGTCCAAATATTGGCTCTCCAATTGATCTTAATGCTTGAGCGAGTTCATCTACTGAAACATTTTTTGGTACTAATCCCGCAACTAAATGGACTTCAGCTACTTTTTTATAATCTCGACTCACAAAACCAAATAATATTTCAGCTAAGTATCTTCTATTTAGTTTATCTATTCTACCCATAATACCAAAGTCTATTGGCACAATTTGTCCTGATGAATTTATAAAGATATTTCCTTGGTGCATATCAGCATGAAAAAAACCGTCCCTAACAGCTTGTCTTAAAAAATGCTGTATCAAGTCAGATGCAATTTTTGATGTATTTTTTCCACTCTCAATTAATTTATCTTTTTCCCTGATAGATATTCCGTCAACCCAATCTAAAGTCAGCACACTCTCACTAGTAAAATTCCAATAAATTTTAGGTACATTAAAACCTAAATCGTTCTTCGTATTCTCTAAGTATTCATTAGCTGCTGCTGCTTCAAATCTTAAATCCATTTCGTGGTTTGTAATTTCTTTAAACAAAAAAACAACCTCAATTAATTTTAGCCTTTTAGTTTTTGGAATAAATGTTTCAACCAAATAAGCAAGCATCATTATTGCATCTATTTCGGAATTAAATATTTCTTTAATATTTGGCCTTAATACTTTTACAGCAACATCTTTTATAGTATTTGCCTCATTTATTTTTGCTTTATGTACTTGTGCAATTGATGCTGCTGCAATAGGCTCAGAAAACTCAATTATATTTTTTGCTGTTAATTCCCCTAGTTCTTCTCTGATAATATTTTCAGCTAAAGATTTTGAAAATGGTGGTAATTTATCCTGCAATTTTTCTAAATTTTTTGTAAGTTCTTCTCCAATTATGTCTGGCCTTGTTGCCAGGAATTGTCCAAGTTTTATAAAAGTTGTTCCTAGTTCTTGAATTGTTGAGCTCAAATCATCAGCATTATCCGATTTTTTTTGATTTCCACCAAAGGATAACGAAACCAAACTAAAAAAAAATTTAATAAAAAAAGGTATCCTGTGTGTTCTGTCAACAATTTTGATAATATCAGAGGAACCAATTTTTCTTGCGATCTTGAACAATATAATTATTTTTTTAATCATATTTTCCACCCTGAGTGTATTGAGACTATACCTCCTGAAAGATTTTTATAATTTGGTTTATAAAATTTGTTACTTTTTAAAATTTCAATTAACTCCTCTTGATTTACAAAATTTTCAATACTTTCAATTAAATATTCGTACGGTTTACTTTCCCCAACAATTATTTTACCAATTGTAGGAATAAACTTAGAGTAATTTTTATATATGATTTCTAAATTTTGATTTTGAATTTTTGAAAACTCTAGACAAAAAAATCTACCACCTTTTTTAAGTACCCTGTAAGCCTCTTTAATTGACTTATTGATATTTTTTGTATTTCTAAGCCCAAAGCTAATTGTATAAAAATCAAAACTATTACTTGGTAAATTTAGATTTTCAGCATTAGAAAGTTTCCATTTAATATTTTTATAATTTTTTAACCTTTTTTTTCCTTCATCCAACATTTTACGATTAAAATCTACACACAATATTTTTGATTTATTTTGATTTACATCTGAAAATAGTTTTGCAATATCTCCAGTACCACAAGCTACATCAACAAGTTTATCATTCGATGATGGATTAATTTGTCTTATCAATTCTTTTTTCCAATATCTATGAACACCAAAAGACATAAAGTCATTCATTAAATCATATTTGTTATAAACTGTGTCAAAAACACTTTTAACTAAACCTTTTTTTTGCTGAAGATTTTGCTGCATAGTAATAATATTAATCTGTATTAATATAATATTAAATGCCAGAATTACCAGAAGTAGAAGTAGTCACACGTTCACTTAAAAAGACTATTAAAAACCGTAAAATTATTAAAATTATTGTTAACAATCGAAATTTAAGGTTTAAGCTTCAAAAAAATTTTAAACAAATTTTAAAAAACAAGATAGTTAAAAATATTAAAAGAAAATCTAAATATATTATATTTGATTTTGGTAATCATTTTTACACAATATTGCACCTAGGTATGTCTGGAACTTTACATATTCCATCAAAAAAGAAATTTACGAATTTAAGTTTTTATAACAATCCAAATATGCCAAAAAAACACAATCATGTTATTATTTTTTTTGACAAAATTAACTTAGTTTACAATGACCCTAGAAGATTTGGATATTTCAAAGTACTAAAAAATAAATATGATTTTGATAAATATTTTAGAAGGATTGGACCAGAGGCTCTAGACAAGGAATTTAATTTAGAGTACTTAAAAAATAAAATTAAGAATAGAAAAAAAAACATAAAAAATTTTTTGTTAGATCAAAAAATAGTTTCGGGTATAGGCAATATTTATGCAAATGAAATATTGTATAAATCACAAATTTCACCTGTGAGAAGTGTTGGAAAATTAAGCTCAATTGAATTAGATAAAATAATTAAATTTTCGAGATTAACACTCAAAGAAGCAATAAAATTTGGTGGTTCATCAATTAAAGACTTCAAGGGTATTTCTGGAGGTGGAGGAACTTTTCAAACAAAATTTAACGTTTATAACAAGGAAAATCAGAGATGTGCTAAAAGCAAATGTAAAGGAATAATTAAAAAAAGTTACATATCAAATAGGTCGACTTTTATTTGCGATCTTTGTCAAATATAAAAAAATTTATTGACCATACGCCTATCTAAGGTTATACCATCGCGTCAAATGGCAAATACAAAATCAGCTATCAAAAGAATAAGAAGAATTAAAAAACAAACCACTGTAAATAAAGCTAGAAAAAGCAGATACAAGATTGCATTGAAAAAAATGATCGGTCTAATTGAAAATAAGGATAAAAAGAAAGCTCTTGCTTACTTGCCCAAGTTGAATTCTGAACTTATGAAGATTGCTAAAACTGGTGTCATTAAAAAAGGAAATGCTTCAAGAAACATTTCAAGGATAACTAGAAAGATTGGCGCTCTTTAAGCAACCCTAGGTTTTCAAAAAAAACAACTTAAAATTTACTTACACTATATGTAAACATTTGAAGGCTTACTTGCCTAGATGTTGAGTCAAACAATATTTAAAAATTTTAAAAAACTTTTAGTAATTATTCTTTTACTATCTTGAATACAAAAAATTCAATTCATAATTTATTCAATTAAGGATTTTATTTTTTTTTTTTAAATTAAAAAATTTTATTGAATATTTTTTTCTAAGAATTTAGATGAGTATTCCTAATGAAAAATAATTTAAATGTTAATATTGATAAAAATTTTAGTTGGGAAGTTATTCAAAAAGAGCTACGTCATCAATTTGGAAATGAAATATACGAAAGCTGGTTAAAGAAAATTGTATTTGAAGAAAAATTTACTAATTATATTTTAGTTTCAGTATCAACTAGATTTATTAGAGACTGGATTGTTTCAAGGTATCTTGACCAAATTTTAGGAATAATTAAAAAATTTTATAAGGAAATAATACGGGTTGAGTTTAAAATAGAAAGTAAAGCAGATAATACTAAACGTGAAATTCAGTTTAGTTCAGATTCTAAAGTATCTTTTATTAGAGACTCTTTTTTACAGTACAACAGAATAGATCAAAATAAATCATTTGAAAGTTTTGTAATTGGTCAAAGTAATAAACTTGCTTTTGAGGCAGCAAAAAAAAGTTTCTGAAAAAATTGCACATTACAATCCCTTCTATTTATATTCTGGAGTGGGGATGGGTAAAACACATTTATTAAATGCGATTGGACTAAAACTTAAGGAGGACAAAAAAGTTACATTTATTTCAGCTGAAAGATTTATGTATCAATTTGTGAAGTCAATCAAATCTAATGAGATGGTTAAATTCAAAGATAATTTTAGAAATACGGATGTACTTATAATTGATGATATTCAATTTATGAATGGCAAAGAAGCTATGCAAGAGGAATTCTTCCATACTTTTAACTCATTAATAGACAAAGGTTCACAAGTGATTTTATCAGCTGACCGACCACCAAATAAACTTATTAAAATTCAAGAAAGAATTAAATCAAGATTTTCAGGAGGCTTGGTCGTCGATATTCAAAGCCCAGAAAATGATTTACGTTTAAAAATTTTAGAAAAAAAAGTAGAGGAATTAAATATTTTATACAGTGAGAAACTAAAATTATCAGAAGAAATTTTAAAATTTATAAGCAGTGAAATTAAAAATAGTATAAGAGAATTAGTAGGTGCTCTTAACAGAGTTGCCTCATTTTCAAGAATATACAACAGAGTTCCAAATCTCAATGAAATTAAAATAATTTTGAAGGATCTTTTAAATATAAATGAAACCAAAATAACCATCGATAACATTCAGACTTTAGTATGCAAATATTTCAAAATTAGCAAAAATGAAATGCTCTCATCTAGAAGATCTAGATATTTGGTAAGACCTAGACAGGTTGCTATTTATCTATCAAAAATTCTAACAACAAAATCTTTACCAGAAATAGGTAGAGAATTTTCTAACAGAGACCATACCACTGTAATCCATTCTGTAAAAACAATTGAAAAGCTAAAAAGTGACAACACTGAAATATCTAACGGAATAAGTTATTTAAAAAATCAGATATTGTACAAAAAAGAAGATGAAATTTAGTTTAAGTCAAAAAGATTTACAAGAGTCCCTTGGCTTTTGCCAAAACGTAATTGAAAGACGAAGCACATTACCAATTTTATCTAATGTTTTAATAGAAGCTAAAAATAAAATATTAAAAATTACAGCTACTGACCTAGATATGATTTTCGTTCACAATATTTCAAATGTAGAAATAATTGAGGAGGGAGAAACCACAACTAATTCATCAATTATGCATGATATTGTGAGGAAATTTTCTGCAACAAAAAAAGTAAATGTAGAAAAAATATCTGACAGTAAATTGCAACTTGAATCTGAAAAATCCCTATTTAAATTAAATTGTATAGATGCTAAAGAATTCCCATTATCTGAAGATGACCAAAGCGGTGAAACAACTACAGTAAATTCACAAAGTTTTTTAAAGCTCTTAAACAAATGTAAATTTTCTGTATCTAACGATGAAACAAGACATTATCTAAGTGGTATTTTTTTGCATTTTAATCAAAATGAAGGAAAAAATTATCTTACAGCAGTTTCCACAGACTCTCACAGAATGTCGATTTCTAAAATGAAACTAGAAGAACAAATTAAGTTTGAACCAATAATTTTACCAAAAAAAACTATTTATCAACTTTGTTCAATATTGGAAAATTTTAACGGTAATATTAAAATATTAAATTCCAAGTCTAAGATAAAATTTGTATTAAATAACAGTATTTTGACTTCTAAATTAATAGATGGAAAGTTTCCAAATTATGTACAAGTCATACCAAAAAATAATAATAAAAAATTAGAGGCCAATTTAGAATTATTCTATAACAGCGTAGATAGAGTTGCTTCAGTTTCAACAGATAAAAAAGATGGTGTAAGATTTAGTCTATCAAAAAACAAACTAGACTTATCTGTAAACAATACAAACAGTGGTGACGGAAAAGAAACATTGTCAGTAAACTTTGACCATGAATTGAATATTAGTTTTAATTCAAAATATTTAATCGATGTTGCCAGCCAGTTAGAAGGTGAAAACATTGAAATTTACTTCAATGATATTTCTTCACCAGCACTCATAAAAGATCCAAGTGATTTTGATAGTATTTACGTTATTATGCCAATGAAAGGATAATCTTAAGAAGTCTTATCTAGTTCTTTGTAAATTAATTTTTCCACTTCAGTAGCAAATTTATTTTGTTCTATCCCAGAGGGTAAAATATTTAAAATTGAAACTACGATTATTTTATTAGGAATTAGTCCCCCACTTTTTGGCCAAACTTTACCTGAATTAATAGCAACTGGCAAACAAGCTATTCTTAAATCATTATATATCCTCGCAAACCCTTTTTTAAATTTTGATCTATCATCAAAATCCTTTCTTGTACCTTGTGGAAAAATTATTAAAGTTTTATTTGTATCTTTAATTACTTTACTAACCTCATCAGAAAAATTTAAGTTTTCTTTGGATATTTTGTTTCTATCAATCGAAATACAGCCCAACTTTTTTAAATACCAACCAAATAAAGGTATTTTTACAAGTTCTTTTTTTAATATAAATACTGGATTTTCAAATATTGTTTGTAAAAAAAAAGTTTCAAAGATTGATTGGTGAGAACAGACTACAAAATACTTTTGATTTTTTACTATGTTTTCTAAACCTTTAACCTTTATTTGTGTTGCCATAATATACTTTAAACAAAACTCGGTCCAATGACCTAAGAATTTACCACCTAATGTAACAATATATCGAGGGAGTATTAAACCTGGTATAAATATGATTAGTAGAAATATTAAACCAAAATAGAAAACTAATAAAAAAATAGTATTTCTTATCATTTATCAAATTATGTCATTCAATCTTTGTTTTTTACTAATCTTTTTAATCTTTGAATTTTTAATCATAAATTCAACTGGACGAGGTCTTAAATTATAATTTGAAGACAAAACTATTCCATATGCTCCAACATCTTTGATAGCTAAATTATCCCCTTCATTAATTTTTTGATAACTTTTAGTTTTAAGAAAACGATCAGATGTCTCACATATTGGCCCAACAAAGTCGTAAGAGCTAGAATCTCTAGATGATTTTTTTGTTAGTGGTATTATATCATGTTTAGCATTGTACAAAGCTGGACGTATTAAGTCGTTCATACCAGCATCTAAAATAATAAATTTCTTATTTGAACTGTTTTTTATATAAATTACTTTTGTAAGTAAAACCGCTGTATTTCCAACAATAGAACGACCTGGTTCAAAAATAATCTTACAATTATTCTTTTTTGAAAATTTATAGATATTTTTTGAAAGTTTTGAGTAATCTAGTCTTTTGTTATCTTTAACATACTTTATTCCCATACCGCCACCTAAATCAATATATTCAAATTTAAATTTAGATTTTAATAAAATTTTATTTATAGCCACAAGCACATTATTATAGGGTTTGTTTTGTGTTATCTGACTTCCAATATGAACACTCAAACATTTAATTTCAATATTTCTGGAGTTTTTAAATTTATTTAAAATTTTGATAATGTTATTGCTATCTAGACCAAATTTATCTTGAATTCTACCTGTAGATATTTTTGTATTAGTTTTTGCATCTATGTTAGGGTTCAATCTTAAACCAACACTTACTTTCTTTCTGAATTTTTTAGCTAATTTTTGTATATTCTTTAATTCACTTTCAGACTCAACATTTATAAGAAGTATATTTTTGCTAATTGCAAATTTTAGCTCTTCAAATTTCTTTCCGATACCTGAGTATACGATTTTATTTGGCTTAAAACCTAAAGATAATACTTTTTTTAATTCACCATCAGATACAACATCAGCACCGAGGCCATTTTCTTTAATTATTCTAAGTATCGTGGAATTGTAATTTGATTTAACAGAGAAACAAATTAAAGGATTGAAGGATTTGAACGAATTTTTAAAATTGTTAATATTTTCTACTAATCTTTTGTTAGAATAACAATAAATTGGTGATCCAAATTTTTTAATTAAATTTTCTGCTTTAATTTTTTCAATGTAAAAATTATTATTTTTATAATTCATTAAATAATAGTTTTTTGACTTGGTATTATAATATTACCCTTATATTCAGGATCACCTTTTTTCCCGCACGAGATTAAAAATAAAAATACAATTATAACTAATAAAAAATTTTTCATTTAATTTCCTTTTTAAGTTTATTTATCATTTTCTTAATGTTTTCAAAAGATGTTCCTCCATATGATTTCTTTGAGTTAACCGAATTTTTTATGCTTGCTTCCTCTAAAATTTGATTATTTAGTCTACTATCGATTTTTCTAACTTGATCTAATTTTAACTCATCAAGCGGTAAATTTAATTTTTCTGCTAAATTTACTATTTTTGAAGTTATTTTATAAGACTCCCTGAATGTAATTTTTAAATTTTTTACCATATTATCAGCTAAATCAGTTGCGGTTGTATAGCCTCTATTAGCCGCTTGAAGCATTACATTCTTATTAATTATTAAACCTTTTAATACTTCATCAAATATTAATAAACTATTTTTTAATGTGTCAAATGAATTAAATACCAATTCTTTATCGTCTTGGAGATCTTTAAAATAAGACAAAGGCAAGCCTTTAACAATAGTAAGCATAGAAATTAAAGAACCATAATTTACACCCGCTTTTCCTCTTAGATACTCCAGCGTATCTGGATTTTTTTTTTGAGGCATAATAGATGAACCAGTTACCAAGTTGTCTTTTAGTTTAATAAAGTTAAACTGGTCAGAGTTCCAAATAATCAATTCTTCTGAAATTCTTGAAATATGCATTGAGCATATTGAGACATTATATAAAAAGTCTAAAACAAAATCTCTATCAGATACTGTATCTATTGAATTATTGGTAGGTTTGCTAAATTTTAGTTTTTTTGTTGTATACCACCTATCAATTTTAAAAGATGTACCGGAAATTGCACAAACTCCTAAAGGGTTTTCATTTAAACTTTCCAAACTATTGTTAAATCTTTTTTTATCTCTATTAAACATTTCAACACATGACATAAAATAATGTGCTAAAGAAATAGGTTGAGCATTTTTTAGATGTGTAAATCCTGGTAAGACTGTTTTTAAATTTTTCTCTGCATTATTTAATAAACTTTTGATTACTTTAGCTAGTAACTTGTCAATTTCACTAACAGACCTCTTCATCCAAATCTTGAGATCTGTTAAAACTTGATCATTTCTGGATCTTGCAATATGCAAAAAACCAGCATCATCACCTATTAATTCAAATAATCTACTTTCAATATTCATATGAATGTCCTCTTTGGAAATATCAAATTTAAATTTTTTTTTATCAATCTCATTTTTAATTCTGTTTAATCCCCATAAAATCTTTTCTTTGACTTTAAGAGAAATAATTTTTTGTTTATAAAGCATATCTGTATGAACCATAGAACCTTTGATATCTTCTTTGTACAATCGTTTATCGATGTTTATTGAGGACCCTATTTTTTTAAAATTATTAGAAGTTTGTTTCTTGATACGAGTGCTCCAAACTGCATAGTTGTTTTTATTTTTTACCATGATAATTATTTGTAATATTTAGTATGCCTAATTTAATTAAATTTTTTATAACAGTTATAATTATTTTTTCTACATTTAGTAGCTATTCGAAAGATTTAATTTTACCAAAAAATTTGATTATCTATGAAAAACCAAAAGAATATAAGGATGTAGCTTTTAAGAATACATTAGAAAAGGATATAAATTTAATTGATTATAAAGGAAAGTTAGTTTTAATTAATTTTTGGGCAACTTGGTGTGAGCCCTGTAAAGAGGAAATGCCATCACTTGATAAACTTTCTCTTGATAAAAATTTCAAGAATTTAAAAATTCTACCAATAAATATTGGTCAAGAAAAAATTAATAAAATAAAAGATTTTTATGTTAAAACTAATATTGAAAATTTAGATATTTTTTACGATACAGACGTTAGATTGGCAAAAAAGTTTTTACTCAGAGGTCTACCAACAACATTGATAATTAACAAAGATGGTACGGAAATTGCTAGAGTTGTAGGTTCCATGGATTTCCAAGATAATAAATTTAAAACTTGGCTTCAAAACTTTGATTAATCTTTAAAAAAATAAGCAAGACAAACTAAAACTATGATGGCAATAAACTGTAAAAGAACTCTTAGCTGCATAAGTTTATTTGAATATTTTTTACTTGTAGAGCCACCTTTAAATAGTGTGCCGATACCTAACACTAGAACAATAGCAACAGCTAATATAAGAACTATAGCTATTACCTTTATTAATATTTCGGAAACCATTAAAAGTATCTATTACATAAATAGTAAAAAAAAAATAAAAAAATTTATTTATGACATTTTGCCTTGATACAAAACTTATAAAACCAGAGTCTGACAAAGAAATAAAAAATATAATTGTATTATTACATGGCTATGGAGGTGACGGAAATGATATTGCACAAGTTACATTAAACTGGAAAAGATTCTTACCTAATACACTATTTGTTTGCCCTAATGCCCCAGAAAAATGTTTGATCAGTCCATCAGGTTATCAATGGTTTGATCTCAGCCAAGACAATGAAGAGTTCATTTTGAATGAGAGCAAAAAAAATGAAATGATATTAAAAAAATTCTTAGATGAGGTTAAAGAAAAATTTTCATTACCAAATTCTAAGATATGTTTATCTGGATTTAGCCAAGGTTGCATGATGTCAATTAATTTGGGACTTTCATCAGATGAAAGATATTCTGGAATTTTGGGTTTTTCTGGAAAAATAATAAGTAAAAAAGATTTATCAAAAAGAATAACTCATAAACCCGCAACATTATTAATACACGGTGAAAATGATGATATTGTTCCTTGTGTAAAATCTTTAGAGGCCAAAGATTTCTTGGAAAGAAACAAAGTTTCAGTTCAATTAGAAATAATCAAAAACTGTGGTCATCATATACCTATTGAGGCATCAAGTATAGGATTAAAATTTATTAAAAAAATATTTAATCTAAATTAAATTTAACAATTTGAAGCATTGAATTAATTTTTTTTTTAGGTTAATTTAAATTATGAATTTTCAAGATCACAATGTTTCATTAGAAAAATGCCCTGCACTTGTTTTAAATGCAGACTACAGACCATTAAGTTATTACCCATTATCATTATGGAGTTGGCAAGACTCGATTAAATCAGTCTTTTTAGATAGAGTATCAATAGTTTCTTATTATGATAGAGTAATCAGAAGCCCTTCATTCAGCATGAAGCTACCAAGTGTTATTGCGCTTAAAAGTTACATCAAACCACTTTCTAATCCAAATTTTACAAGATTTAATGTTTTCTTAAGAGACAAATTCTCTTGCCAGTATTGTGGAAGTAAACACGAATTAACTTTTGATCATTTGTTACCAAGATCAAAAGGAGGAAAAACAGATTGGGATAATGTTGTAACAGCTTGCTCAGCTTGCAATGTTAAAAAAGGAGGCCGGCTACTAGAAAAATCAGGAATGAAATTAAACCAAAGGCCATTTCAACCTACCACTGAAGATCTTCATAGAAATGGCAGAAATTTTCCACCAAATTTTTTACATAAAAGTTGGATGGATTATTTGTATTGGGATGTTGAATTAGAACCTTAACTAGATTTTTTCAGATATGTTAATTGCAATTTTAGAACCAGTCTTGATTACTTTATCGAAAATTGAATACAAACCATCTTTAGTTGCCCCTTCATCGTAAGCAATATCTTTATGATCTATTTCATCTTGTCTAAATTTTTCTATTTTTTTTCTAAGTAATTTTTCATCATTTTTAATTTCTTTTATCTGATTTAAATAATGTTCATCTATTACTTCTTCGACTGACGCTGTACAAAGCATTGCTGCTTTCTTTCCTAGTAATGTACTACCAAAACCTAAGCCTAAACCCAAAAGATCCCATAAGGGTAAAAACTTTGTTGGTTCAATGCCTCTTTTTTTTATTTCTTTTTCAAAAAACTCACAATGCTCTACTTCATGCTCTTTCATATGTTCAATAGTCTTTTTTAGCTCCTCATTTTTGACTATAGTATTTAACGCTAAAAGCTGACCTTCATAAATTTTGATAGCTCCTCTCTCACCTGCGTGATCAACTCTGATGAATTCTTCTATTTTTTTTTTATTACTTTTTTGCATATCTAAGTATATAGACAATGACTATAGTTAAAACAAACGAAATTATAAAATTTAAAGTCGCAAGTGAAATCCCAAATATTGAAAAATCAACATCTTTGCAATCAGGCTTAATATTATTCAGAGATTTAAGTATTTCCTCTTTCTCAAGGGCTTTAATATTTTCACCTGTGCATGAAAATATTGGTTCAATAAATCCTTTTTCAATACTTACGTGGTAACCTGACAGCAAAATACCAGCAAAAAAGGTCAATCCTAAAATTATTAATAATATTTTTTTATTACCAACGAAAAAAAAAGTTAAACTTACTAACAATGCTATAGCATACGGTATTCTCTGGTAGATACATAGTATGCATGGTTTAAAATCAAGTATGTATTCTACGTATAAAGCCGCAATTAAAGAAAAAAAACTTAGAGTTAAAATTATAATATAAAATTTTTTGATGTTTTGATCTGACATTTGTTTTAAAAATTTATAAGAAATTTATATACAAAAAATGCAAAAACTATAATAATTATCGATACTAATATTGAGACCGGCACTAGTTTTTTTTCAATAATTTTTTTCATTGCAGCACCAAAATTGCCTAAAAGAAAGGCAATTATAAAAAATCTAGATCCTCTTGTTAGCAGAGAGACTATGACAAAATAAAAGAAATTAAAATGCACAAACCCACTTGTTATCGTCAATAATTTAAAGGGAACAGGTGTAAAACCAGCAATTGCAAGTAATGTAACCCAAGCAATAGTACCGCCATCTGAGGAAACCTTATCTTTTAAAAAATTTGTATTATCAACTCCATAAAGCTCAAATATCTTTACACCGATTTCGTTAAAAAAAATGTATCCTATAAAATATCCTAAACATGCACCTAATACTGAACCTGTTGTGGCTATAAATGCTATTTTTTTCCACTCATTTTTCTTTGCAATTGTCATAGGTATTATAAATACATCAGGTGGTATAGGAAAAATAAAGCTTTCAATAAATGATATAAAACCTAAAAATTTTTTAGAGTTTTTGTGACCAGCAATTTTAATAGATTTATTATAAATATTTTTAATCATAATTTTGTGTTCTAAAAACACTCTTTATACTATAAATTTTACATTAAATTAATTAAAAAGGGCGAATGGCGGAACTGGTAGACGCGTTGGACTCAAAATCCAATAGCAGCAATGTTGTGAGAGTTCGAGTCTCTCTTCGCCCACCAAAACAAAATGAAATTAAATAATTATAATAATCTTCTAGAACTTTTTTTTGATCAATACGAAAAACAAGACAAAAATAATATTTTCTTAATTAATTTAGGTAATCCAAAACATAAATTAAGTTGGGAGAAAACATACTTATTGGTAAACCATTTATCCAATCAAATATCTAAAGATATTAAACTGGGTGACAGATGTGTTTTAATTTCAGAAAATAGACCTGAATGGATGATATCTGATTTGGCAATTATGTTAGCTGGAGGAGTTAGTGTACCTTCTTACACCACTTATACTACTAAAGATTATGAATACATTATTAAAGATTGTGAACCATCAGTAATAATAGTTTCAAATAATATTCAATTTAACAAAATCAAAAATATATTGGATTACAAAAAAATCAAAAAAATTATTTCATTTGATAGAATAGAAAATTTGAAATTTCAAAATTATCTATGCATTGAAGACATTATAAACAAAAAGGACGGTTTTGAAAATTTTAATAGCGAAATTACTCTAAAGCGTTCAGACCCAGCCTGTATCATCTATACATCTGGAACACAAGGAAATCCAAAAGGAGTAATTTTGAGCCACGGAGGAATTTTGAGTAATTGCGAAGGTGGTTATGAGTTACTAAAATCAATCATATCGAAAGATATGAAATTTTTGACCTGGTTGCCATTATCACATTCTTATGAACACACGGTACAATTCATACAAATTGCTGTAGGTGCAAAAGTATTTTACGCAGAGAGTATAGACAAATTACTCAAAAATATTAGTGATTGCTCACCTGACATAATGACAGCTGTTCCAAGATTTTATCAAAACCTCTACCAAAAGATAAGCTCTACTTTTAGTAAAGCGAAAGGTTTAAAAAAATTCCTTGTAGAAAATACTGTTAATTTAGGGTCTAAAAAATTTAATAGAGAAAAAATGAACATTAAAGATAAAATAGTAAATAAGATTTGTGAAATTACAGTCAGATCTAAGATTAAAAAACAATTTGGAGGTAGTCTCAAGACATTCGTATCTGGTGGTGGTGCTCTTGACCCTGAAATTGGTATTTTTCTCAATTCAATAGGACTACCAACATTGCAGGGGTATGGTCTAACTGAAACCTCACCTGTTGTTAGTTGTAACCCAATTGAAGATATAAGGGTAGATACTGTCGGAATTCCTTTTAGGTGCAATAATGTGAAAATAGCTGAGGATGGAGAAATATTGGTAAAGGGAGAAAACGTGATGCTAGGTTATTGGAATAAAAAAGCCGAGACAGATAAAGTATTAGTTGACGGATGGCTTCATACAGGAGACATAGGTAAATTTGTAAATGGTTATTTAAAAATTACCGATAGAAAAAAAGATATATTAATTACGCCAGGTGGTGACAATATTTCACCCGTCAAAGTTGAGACAGCACTAAATAACTCAAATTATATTGATCAAAGCTTAGTGTATGGTGACAACAAGCCCTATCTTGTTGCTTTATTAGTTTTAAATTCAGAAATTAATGCAAATGAAAAAGATTTAAGTGAAGAGATAGAAAAAATAAATAAAAACTTGACTAAAATAGAAAAAATAAAAAAGTTTTTTGTAATAAAAGAAAATTTTTCTATTGAAAATGGTATGATGACACCAACATTAAAGTTAAAAAGATATAAAATAATTAATATTTATAAAAATAACTTTGAACAACTTTATAAATAACAAATAATAATTAATGTTATATTAAGCGCATAAACATTAATGTTTTTACATTAATTAAAAAAAGATTTTTATAATTTTAAATTTAAATTTTACAACTTAATTTCTAAAAAATTAAATAATTGACATAACATAAGAAAAAATTTAAAAATTACTTAAATAACGAATCAAAAATGATTCGTACAAACAGGGAGCTAAAGATGGCTAAAAGAAGAAAAAAAGCTAAGAAAAAAGCTAAGAAAAAAGCTAAAAAAAGAAGAAGAAGAAGATAATATTTCTTTTTTAAAAACGCTTCTCATAACGTTTGTGTGAGAAGCGTTTTTTTTTATTCTTCATCATTTTCTGCTACTAAACCTGTATTTTCATCTTCACTAATATCTTGATTGGGCTCTTTTTTAACATCAGTTTTTTGTGGTTTTTCAGAAGCAGGTTCACTTTTCTCTAGGTTTCTTTTCAAGGCTTTATCCAATTTTTTTTGGGTGTTTTCTAAAGAAAGATTTAAAACTATCTGAAACTCTGAAACAATTCTTTCGTAAGCTTTTTCAAATAATTGTCTTTCGCTGTAAGATTGATCTATCATTATATCATCGCCTTTGTTTAAATCTCTCACTACCTCTGCAAGATCATAAATTTTTCCAGACGTAATTTTTTGTTCATATTCTTGAGCCCTTCTACTCCACATAGATCTTTTTATTTTTGGTTTACCCTTCAGTATAGAAATTGATTTATTAACTTGATTTATTGTAGACAGTGGTCTCAGGTGTGATTGTTTATTGACAGGCAATAAACCAATTGCTTTATCTTTTTCAAATTTAATATCATAGCATTGAACATCTATCCCTCCGATCTTTTTTGCACTAACTGAAAGAATCTGACCAATCCCATGTTTTGGATAAACAACATAATCTTTCACTTTATATTCTCTTTTTTCTGTACCTTGTTTTTTTATTTTTATTATTTCTGGTTTTTGATCCAGTGTCTTTGTCAGTTTTAAATTTTCATTTTTAGTAATATTTTTTTTTAATTCTCTCTTTTTCTCTTTATTATTTAATACATCTTTTTTTATAATCTTTGGTCTTCCAACTTTCTTAATTAAATTTTTTTTAGTTTTAACTTTAACTTTTGACTTAGTTTTTTTAATAGAAGTTTTTTTCTTTTTAAAGGTTTTCTTTAAAATACTTTTCAAATTTATTTTCTTCATTTCTGTATTTATCGCTATCTTTTGGGGGTTCTTTTTTTTGAGAAATATTCGGCCATATTTCTGAATATTTCTGATTTATTTCTAACCATTTTTCCGATCCTTTTTCTGTATCTGACTTTATAGCATCTACTGGACATTCTGGTTCACAAACGCCACAATCTATACACTCATCAGGTTTAATTACAAGCATATTTTTCCCTTCGTAAAAACAATCCACAGGACACACCTCAACACAGTCCATTAGTTTACATTTTATACATTTATCATTTACTATGTACGTCATTATTTTAGCTTGCCTTGAATATTTAACTTTATTTCACCAATAGTTTTGTCATCAATATAAAGCAGTCCTGCAAGACGTCTCATTAGATTTTCTTCATACATATCCGAATTACCATCAGACAAAATAATAGTCCAAATATTTTTGATAACCTCTTTTTTATTTTCTTTCTCCATCATTTTAATATTTCTTGTAAATTCTTGAATATGATTTGAATCAGCCTCTTTTTTTTCAGCTTCTATCATTATTTTATCTAAATCCTCTTTATTATCATTTATTTTTGTAAGAGTATTTTTTATAATTTTTCTCTCTATATCAGTATAATTTTCATCTATTTTAGCCGCATGTATCATTAAGCAGGCTACGTCAATTAAGTTACTATCATTATTTTGTTTTTCATCTTTGTTAAAAAATTTTAGTATCATTTTATATTTAGTCCTTTTAAGGCAGCAAATGGATTGTCATTTTGAAATTTGCTTTTTGTTTTTTTTTTAATTTTTCTTAAAGGGTTATATTTAAAAAAATATTTGTCATTTTCAAGTGACACATTGTAATCCATCTTTTTTATCAATTTTATGAAATTTTCTTTACTACACCCTAAAAGATTTAACATTTTAGGGACAAGTTCTATTTTTGTATTTTTAATTGGGTCTGAGCTTATTATCTCTAAAAAAAGCCTTTCCAAAATATCTATACGAACAAAATATTCATCAAATGTCTCAAATCCACACAACAACATGAAATTCTTATCAGTAAATTTTTTATTACTTAAAAAATTTAATCCAAAAGTTGGAGGCTCAAAATTGTAATTCTTTTCGTTATAATTTTTCCATAAAATTAATCTTAGCGAAACCACACTTGGTTTAAACAGTTTATATAAAAATATATGATATCTGCCAAACTTTACCCCTTGATCTCTTAAAATCTTTCTTTCACTTTGATCAATTTCCTTTAACAATTTTTCAATGTTCCTTCTTTTTAAAACACCATTATTTTCATACAACATATAAGATAATGCTCTCGTTGAGGAACTTTTTGATTTTATATCTTTTAATTTTATCAAACTACCTAGTTCATTATTAATTTTTTCATTTAACCATTCTTTCAAAAAATTTTGCAATTTATTTTTATCCTCAGTCTCTATGACGTCGTCGACAATTGCAATTATTTCAGGTTTTAAGTAGTCATTACCTTTTATTAAATATGCTATTGGAAAATTATTCCAATAAATTTTTAAATCATTTTTTAATTCAATATTTTTTGTTTTAATTATTTGATTTATTCTATTCAGTATCTCTGGACCTACATTTTGTCTCGATGCTTTCTTTAAAGATTTTATGTCTGAGTCTAAATCCCCTATTTTAAAATCAAGCTCAAGTTTTAGCCCCTTTAAATAACCAATAAATTGATTATTAATCATAACTTTTTGATTATCGACTATTTTAGTTTCAAAAATAATATCTTGTTTTAAACCTTTGGCCAATACACTCGCACGTTTATCAATAAAACTTTTTGTAAGTTCTTCGTGTAAACGATCAGATAATCTATCTTCAAGAAATTTAGTTCTTTCAACCCAATAATCTTCGTTTTCTACCCAGCCATTTTTATTTGCTACGTATGACCATGTTCTGACATTTGATATTCTGTTTGAAACTGAATCTACGTTGCCATCTAACTTATCTAATATAGATAATTGTTGCTTCATATATTTATTTGTTATTTTTCCTGGAGCTTCTCTTAAAAAATTAAAAACTTTACCAACAACTTCTAAATGATTTCCATAAGTTTTTTTTACAAAGTCAGGTATTTGACAACATTCCCAAAGTAATTTTAGCTCATTTTCGTTATTATAAATTTGGAGTTTTTCTGTATCTTTAAGAATATATTTTAATACTTTTTCATCCTCACACTCTGAAATTTTTCTCAACCAACTTTTATTCGGTCTTTCCTCCAAAGATTTAATTAATTTATCTCCACTTTTAAAGTTCAAATTTGGATTTCTCCAAAAAATTGTGTGAATTTCATCTATTTTATGGTTCTCCAATAATTCTATTTCTTCTGCACTTATTTCTCCACATTCACCAGTTATTCCAAATGTTCCATCATTTAAATACCTGCCAGCTCTACCAGCAATTTGAGATATTTCCGAAAGTTTTAATCTCCTTAGTTTTTTACCATCAAATTTTTTAAGATTGGAAAAATAAACATTATTTAAATCCATGTTTATGCCCATTCCAATTGCATCAGTAGCTACTAAATAATCGACATCACCTGATTGGTATAAACTTACTTGCGAGTTGCGTGTTTTAGGACTTAATGATCCCATAACTATTGCAGCTCCACCTTTTTGTCTTCTTATTAATTCAGCAATTGCATAAACTTCCTCAGCTGAAAAAGCAATTATTGCGCTTTTTCTCTCAATTCTAGATATTTTTTTGTGACCTGAGTAAGTTAATTTAGAAAGTCTTTTTCTATCAATATATTCAATATCTTCATCTAATTTTTCAATTATATTTCTCATGGAGTTTGACCCCATAAACATTGTTAACTTGTCCCCTCTTAAATTTAACAATCTGTCTGTGAATATATGACCTCTTTCGGGGTCACTACACATTTGTATTTCATCTATTCCAACAAAATCTAACATTTTATCAACTGGCATAGACTCTACAGTACAAAAATAATATTTAGCGTTAGCTGGTATTATTTTTTCTTCTCCAGTGATTAGAGCTACTTTTTTTGGGTCAACTTTTTTAATTACTTTGTCATAAACTTCTCTAGCTAATAATCTTAATGGAAAACCCATCATTCCAGTGTCAAACGAAAGCATTGTCTCAATTGCTAAAAAAGTCTTTCCAGTATTTGTTGGACCTAGAACTGCAGTAATTTTATTTTTTTTCATTTCTATTATTTGTGTATCAAAATTTTTACCTACTATATGTTGTTACCCATTAAGAACAAAAATGGTATAAAACATGACCGAATCGAAGGAAAAAAAGTTCTCATTTTCATATATTTTATTTTTAATCCAAATTTTAAATACTTTTATATTTTCTCATACACACATTTGCTAATAATAAATTAGGGTCTATAAATATTTTTGATTTCTTAGCTTTTTTGAAAGACTTATACGCAAAAATTGCAATTGGAATTTCTGTACATCCAAGAATAATTTTTTTACACCTTATTTTAATTAAATATCTTACAGCTGGACCAATGATTTTTTCAGCTTCTTTAACCTTTCCAGATTTAACTAATTGAATAGCTTTATTGACACATTTTTTTTGTAAGTTTATAGTTGGTGTAACTAATTCAAAATTTCTGGATAAATAGTTATGATAAATCTTTGTATTTATAGTGGCTTCAGTTGCTAATAATCCAATTTTACAATTTTTTTTACATGTTTTCTTAGTATGAAGAAAAACTTCTTTAGGCATACTAATTATCGGAATTTTTATTTTTCTTTGTAAATCATTATACCAGTAATGAGCTGTGTTACATGGCATTACGATAAACTTACACTTATTTTTCTGAAGTAGTCGACAACCTTTAACAAGTTCATCAAGAACATTAAAATATCTTTTTAAATTCTCCGGTCTTTTTGGAGTATCAGATTTATTAAATAATATAAATTTAGGATATTGTTGGTCTTTTTTGCCTCTATTTAAAACTGCAATTTTATTACAAAAATCTAATCCTGCTTGGGTTCCCATACCACCTAAAATACCAATCATATTTTCTTAATCACTTTCCAAACCCCTGTTGCAGATGCAATTAATTGATCTTTTTTTTTTAAGGTACAATTAACAAATACCATACTTTTGGTTTTTTTAAGTATTTGCACATTTCCTATCAACTCATCCTCTCTTCTTGATGGCGCTATAAATTTGATATCCAGCGATACTGTAACGCAAGATTTTTGATTAGTTGTTCTATGCACAGCAGTTCCTGCTCCAGCGTCTATTAATGAGCAAATAAAACCACCATGGGTAATTTCTCGTTTATTTAAATGAAACTCCTTAATTGTGGCCTTAAACTCGTATTCATTCTCAGAAATTTCTCTAAAATAAAGACCACCATTGTGGTGCATAAATCCAGATACTCTACTAATTTGTTCAAAATCTTGTTTCATATAATTAAAGAATTACGGTTAGTAACAACAAAAATAAAAATACAATTGCAAAAAAAATTATTACACTTTTCTGTAAGGAAATTTTCATATAACTGGTGCGCCTGCTAGGAGTCGAACCCAGAACCTCCTGGTCCGTAGCCAAGCGCTCTATCCAATTGAGCTACAGGCGCTAATAAATTAACATAAATCATCTATATTTTAATGTAATTTTTAAATTTAAGTTTATTCTATCGTAATGTCAAAAAATTCTAAAGATATAGTTTTAACATCTGCCTTAAGAACATCGGTGGGTAAATTTGGTGGCATTCACGAGAAACTTCAAGCCCATGAATTAGGCTCAATTGTAATAAAAGGTATTTTAAAAAAAACCAACGTAGATCCGTTAGAGATAGATGAAGTCATACTTGGCCAAGTTTTACCAAGTTTAGGAGGACAAAATCCTGCAAGACAAGCCTTGATAAAATCTGGAATCCCTAAAGAGAAAACTGCTTTTAATATTAATCAAGTTTGTGGATCAGGACTAAGAGCTATTGTTTTAGGATACCAATCAATTGGTATGGGCTCATCAAAATTTGTTATTGCTGGTGGGCAAGAAAGTATGTCAAATTCAGATGAGAAAGAAATGTTAACAAATGGTTTAATAGATGCCTTTAACAATTACCACATGGGTGTTACTGCAGAGAATGTTGCAGAGAAATTTAATATTTCAAGAGATGAACAAGATCATTTTGCTTTAGACTCACAATCTAAAACTGAGAGTTCAATCAAAAGTAAAAAATTTTTAAATGAAATAATTGATAACAATCAAGATGAACACCCAAGGTTTAATTTAAATATTGAAAATCTTAAAAAGTTAAAACCTGCTTTTAAAAAAGATGGTACTGTTACTGCTGGTAATTCATCTGGCATAAATGATGGCGCGGCTGGTGTCTTACTTACTACAAGAGATTTAGCTGAGAAAAAAAATTTAGATATTCAAGCAAGAATTGTTTCTTGGGCCACGTCTGGAGTTGATCCAACTTTAATGGGCTTGGGACCTATTCCGTCCTCTAAAAAAGCTCTTGAAATTGCTGGCTGGAGTATAAATGATTTAGATTTAATAGAGTGCAATGAAGCTTTTGCTGCACAAACACTTGCAGTTGTCAAAGAGCTTAAAGTTCCTAAAGAAAAACTAAATGTTAATGGAGGTGCAATTGCTATAGGTCACCCAATCGGTGCGTCTGGTGCAAGATTGATAGTCACATTAATTCATGAAATGATCAAAAGAGATAATAAAAAAGGTTTAGTTACTCTTTGTATAGGTGGTGGCATGGGTATCTCTATGTGTATTGCTCGAGATTAATATTTTAAAGATTTTAAGTTCTTATTTAATAGCGCCTATTGTATCCATACTCTTGCGTCAAATTTTTTGCTATTATCTCTTTTTGGTAATAATTTTTTTAAAAAATTAATCATTTTAGTACTTTCATATTTAAGGATGTCAAAAAAAAGATATAAATATGTTATAAATATAGCTTCAAATAATGAAAAAAGATCTTTTAGTACCTGATATCGGTGATTTTGAAAATGTTGAAATTATAGAGTTGTTGGTAAAACAAGGCCAAAAAATTTCTATTAACGATCCAATAGTAACATTAGAAAGTGATAAATCTAGTGTTGAAGTGCCATCAACTGAGGAAGGTATTGTAGAAACCATATCAGTTAAGATAGGAGATAAAGTTTCAAAAGGTGATAAATTAATTTCAATTTCTGTAGAAGGTGGAAGTGAAAAAATCGAGGAAATTAAGGAAGTTAAAAAAGAGACGGAAATACCAAAAGATACAGAAAAAATTATAAGTGATGCAGAAAAAGTACAAAAAATCGAGGAACCAAAAATTATCAGACAAGAAGTTTCTGAGATTAAAAAAACTTCCAAACTAGAAAATTCAAAAATCGAGATTGTCTCAGATACAAATGATATAGATCCTAGTGAGACCAAAGAGTGGCTTGAGTCATTATCTGCAGTACTTAATAGCGATGGTAAAGAACGAGCACAATATATAATTAGACAATTAATAGAGCATTCATACAGAGAGGGTTCTGGATTAGTAATGTCTAGAAATACTCCGTACATTAATACAATACCCCCTGAGGAAGAGAAAAAATTACCTGGTGATCAAAATATAGAGAGAAAAATTAGATCTCTAATTAGATGGAACGCAGCAGCTATGGTTGTAAGAGCTAATAAAAAAAACCCAGAATTAGGTGGGCATATTGGAACTTTCGCTTCAGCCGCAACTTTATACGATGTTGGAATGAACCATTTTTGGAGAGCAAAAAATAATAAGTTTGGCGGAGATTTAATATATTTTCAGGGTCATAGTGCTCCAGGAATTTATGCAAGATCTTATCTTGAGGGAAGATTAACCGAAAAACAATTGGATAATTTCAGACAAGAGGTTAAACCAGGTGGATTATCATCTTACCCACACCCATGGTTAATGCCAGAGTATTGGCAGTTTCCAACTGTATCAATGGGCTTAGGCCCAATGCTTGCAATATATCAAGCAAGATTTATGAAATACTTAATTAATAGGGGCCTCATTAAAGATGAAGGTAGGAAAGTTTGGACTTTCTTAGGTGATGGTGAAATGGATGAACCAGAGTCTTTAGGAGCCATAGGTTTAGCAGCTAGAGAAAATTTAGATAATTTAATTTTTGTTGTTAATTGCAATCTTCAGAGACTGGATGGACCAGTAAGAGGTAACGGAAAAATTATCCAAGAGCTTGAGGGTATTTTTAGAGGAGCTGGCTGGAATGTGCTTAAGGTAATTTGGGGTTCTTATTGGGATCAATTATTAGCAAATGACAAAAAAGGGCTTTTAGTAAAAAGGATGAATGAAGCTGTTGATGGTGAATACCAAGCTTTTAAAGCTAAAGGTGGATCATATGTAAGAGAAAAGTTCTTCGGAAAATATAAAGAATTAAAAGATATGGTATCAACTATGACAGACCAAGATATTTGGAAACTTAATAGAGGTGGGCATGACCCACATAAAGTTTATGCAGCATATCATAACGCTGTTAATAATACTGGCCGACCAACTGTAATTATTGCAAAAACAATTAAAGGTTACGGTATGGGTAAATCAGGAGAAAGTATAAATACCACTCACCAACAAAAAAAATTAGATGTGAAAGATCTTATGTACTATAGGGATAGGTTTGATGTTCCATTAACAGATGAGCAAGTAAAAAATATTCAATATTATAAACCTGGCGAAAATTCAGAAGAGATAAAATATTTAAAAGATAGAAGAATTAAACTTGGTGGAAATATTCCCGAAAGATCCACTTTTGCTAAGTCAATTAAAACTCCTCCAAAAGATATTTTTGATGCTCTTAAAAAGTCGACTGGATCAAAAGAAATGTCTACTACCATGGCACTTGTTAGAATGCTTACCAATCTTTTAAGAGATAAAAATGTTTCACCAAGATTAGTTCCTATTATTCCAGATGAAGCAAGAACTTTTGGAATGGAAGGCTTTTTTCAAAAAATTGGTATATACGCTCACGAAGGACAAAAGTATGAGCCAGTAGACTCAGAACAATTATTTTCTTATAGGGAGGATAAAAAAGGTCAAGTTTTAGAGGAAGGTATAACCGAAGCTGGATCAATGTCATCTTGGATAGCAGCAGGCACTGCATACACAAATCATGATATTGAGATGATACCTATCTATTTATTCTACTCAATGTTTGGTTTTCAAAGAGTTGGTGATTTTGCTTGGGCTGCTGGCGACAGTCAAGCAAGAGGTTTTTTAATTGGAGCAACATCTGGAAAGACAACACTTGCAGGAGAAGGTTTGCAACACCAAGATGGTCATAGTCATATCATTGCATCTACAATTCCAAACTGTGTTTCGTATGACCCGACTTTTGCATATGAGTTAGCTGTAATTTTTAGAGACGGGTTGAAGCGAATGCATGAAAATAAGGAAAATATTTTTTACTACATAACAACTTTAAATGAGAACTATCCACATCCAGAAATACCTAATGAGAAAGGTATTGAAGACTCAATTTTAAAAGGAATGTATAAATTAAAATCTACAAACAGTAATAAAAAAACTAAAATTACTCTTCTAGGATCAGGTGCAATTCTTAGAGAGATGTTAGAGGCATCGGAAATTTTAGATAAAGATTATAAAATTGATTCAGATATATGGAGCGTAACAAGCTATAATGAATTGCGTAGAGACGGCCTAGAGGTTGAAAGACAAAATTTACTTAATCCTAATCAAGAGCCAAAAAAAACATATGTTGAAAAATGTTTAAAAGACTCTGAAGGACCTATATTAGCTGCATCAGACTATATGAGAATTTCATCTGATCAAATAAGACCATATACAAACAAGAGTTTTTATTCCCTTGGTACAGATGGGTACGGAAGAAGTGATACAAGAAAAAATCTTAGAAACTTTTTCGAAGTTGATAAAAAATATATTGTTACTTATGCTTTGAGTGTTCTTTCAAAAGAACAATTAATTGCGTCAAAATATGCTGAGGAGGCGATCAAAAAATACAATATTGATAAAAATAAACCAATGCCAACCAAGTTATAAAAATGAACCAAATTATACATGCGAGTCCAAAAGTAAGAAAGTTTGCAAGGCAACTTGGTGCAGACATTTCTCAATTAAAAGGTTCAGAAAGAAATGGCAGGATTACAGAAGATGATGTCCGAAATTTTATAAAAAATCAAATTAAGCAACAAGAAAACACTCCAAAGAAATCAATAAAAGATGAAAAAAAGAAATTAGAGTTTGATCATAGTGAGTTTGGCGAAATAGAATTATCGCAAATGCCACGTATAAAAAGGTTGGCAGCACCAAATTTATCTGAATCTTGGCGAACGATTCCACATGTAACTCACCATGATGAAGCTGATGTTACAGAACTTGAAAGTTTTAGAAAAAATTTGAAGGATAATTTTACTGGTGAAAAGAAAAAAATAACACCTTTAGCTTTTATTATTAAAGCTTTAGTGAATAGTTTAAAAAAGTTTCCGCATTTTAATTGCTCTATTAAAGATGAAGAAAACTACGAACTTATATTAAAAAAATATTTTCATATAGGAATAGCAGTTGATACAGAGCATGGTCTAATGGTACCAAAAATAAGAAATGCAGATAGTAAAAGGATAGAAGACTTATCAATTGAACTTAAGGATATAAGTGAAAAATGTAGAAATTTAAAAATAGATAAAAAAGAATTTTTTGGAGGCTCTATGACAATTACAAGTTTAGGAGGTATTGGCGGGACTTTTTTTACACCAATTATCAACCCTCCTGAAGTTGCAATATTAGGTATTGGTAAAATAGTAGAACGAAATAAAAATTTAATGCTTCCATTATCTTTGTCTTATGATCACAGAGTAGTTAATGGTGCCGATGCAGCAAGGTTTTGCAACGAATTAAAAGACAACCTTGGGCAAAATTTCGCTTATAAATTATCAATATAATTTAATGACAAAAAAAGCTTCTCTAGCAAGTGCATTACTTTGTTGTTTTATTTGGGGAACAACTTTTATTGCACAAGACACAGGTATGGACAACATAGGGCCTTACACTTTTAATGGTGTAAGATTTATGGTTGGCTTCTTTGCTTTATTACCTATTTTTTTATTGATAGAAAAAAAAAATTTCACATCCGAATTTAATAAAAACAAAAAAAAATTTGTATATTTATCTTTTTCAATTGGTATTTTTCTCTTTCTAGGAACCGCTTTGCAACAAGTTGCTCTGTTATACACAGATATCGCTAATGCAGCATTTTTTACAATTTTTTATGTCCCAATGGTTCCTTTTATAGTTCTTTTTTTATTTAAAAAAAAAGTTCATTGGAGTGTTTATCCCTCTGTAGTTTTATGTGTAATCGGTGGGTATTTATTGACTAATTTTTATGATGCTACTGTTAGAAAAGGAGACATGTTAGTTATTTTTTGTGCATTTTTTTGGGCTCTACATATTATTTTTATAGGTGAACTCGTAAAAAGTTTTGAGCTCCCAATTACTGTTGGTTTAGTACAAACTTTTATTGTATCTGTACTCTCGTTGTTAATTAGTCTCTATGTTGAGGAAATAAACATTCAAAAAATACTATCTGAAAAATACGAAATCCTTTATGCAGGAGTTTTATCAGGTGGGTTTGCGTTTGTTTTGCAAATATATGCTCAAAAGAATATTAATCCTGCTCCTGCTGCTATAATATATTCTTTAGAGGGTGTTTTCGCTGCTATTGCTGCTTGGCTTATTTTAAGTCAAGTTTTAAATATAAATAACATTCTTGGATGTGTATTTATTCTAATTGGAGTTCTATTATCGCAGTTACTCCCAGAAATTAAAAAGGCTAGTTATAAATAATATAAAAAATAAATAAAGATAAAATAATTCTATAAATTATAAACAAATTAAAATTAAAATTTTTTATGAAGATCAAAAAATATTTAATTGTGATATAAGAGAAAATAAAAGATAATAATACAGACAATATTATTAAAGAATTAAAAGTTGCATCGTTTGTAAATACATCTTTTAAACTTAAAAAACTTGCACCAGCTATTGCTGGTACAGATAAGTAAAAAGATATTTTAGTAGCATCATATCTATCAAAATTTAAAAATCTTCCTGCTGTTATCACTATTCCAGATCTACTCACTCCAGGAAAAAGAGAAGCTATTTGGAACAGTCCAATAATTAATATTGTTTTTAAATTCAAATCAGTATCTATTTTTTTTGTTACTTTAATTTTATCAGCAAAATAAAGCACAATTGCAAAAATTAACGATAACCAAGCAAGCAGTTTTAGGTTTCTTACAAAATCTATTAAACCTGTCGTATAAATTATAAAGCCAGCTATAATTAGAGGAATAGATCCAATGACCATTAAATTTAAAATTTGTTTATTTTTAAGAATATTTAAGAAGTCTTGTCTGAAATAGAATAGAACTGCTAAAAGAGACCCTAAATGCATCCCCACATCAATCATTAATGATTGATTTTTAAAATCAAATAATTCTGAAATTATATAAAGATGTGCAGAAGAACTTACTGGTATAAATTCTGAAACTCCTTGAATTAATGAAAGAATTAAAATTTCGTAGTAATCAAATAACATCTTATTTTCTTAAGATATTTCAAAATTATAGCAATAAGATGTATGCATACTTGCTATGCAAAATATGAATTAATGCCCAATTTTCTTACTTTTTTGAAAATTTAGGTCAATTATTATGTCCCAATTTTGATTTATATACTCTATCGCTTATTGTATAAGGGCCATCGATTATGTCAGAAAAAATGCTCAAATTCGTAAATATAGGTCAGCAAAATCCACCTAAAAGAGATACCGATAACAGGAAGGAGGATTTTAACGAGATCTATAAAGAATTTATTCATGGAAAAGCTCAAGAACAGTCTAGCCGATGTTCTCAATGCGGAGTTCCATTTTGCCAAGTACATTGTCCTTTAAGTAATAATATACCCGATTGGCTTAAGTTAACAGCTGAGGGTAGACTTGAAGAGGCTTATAATTTAGCTCAAAGCACAAATAACATGCCCGAGGTCTGTGGTAGAATTTGTCCTCAAGACAGATTATGTGAAGGAAATTGTGTAATAGAACAATCTGGTCACGGCACAGTAACAATAGGATCTGTAGAAAAATTTATCACAGATAATGCTTGGGCAAATGGTTGGGTAAAACCAATCAAAATAGAAAAAGAATTAAATCAAAGTATTGGAATAATAGGATCAGGACCAGCGGGCTTAGCTTGCGCCGAACAACTAAGAAAGAAGGGTTACAAAATAACTGTTTACGACCGTTATGACCGTGCAGGAGGTTTGTTAATTTATGGAATACCTAATTTTAAACTTGAGAAAGAAGTTGTTGAAAGAAGAATTAAACTTTTAAAAGATGGTGGAATATATTTTAAATTAAATTTTGAAGTTGGAAAAGATGCAACTTTAGATGAATTAAAAAAAAAGCACGATGCAATACTTATTGCTACAGGTGTTTATAAACCTAGAGAAATAGATATTAAAGGTAGTGATCTTGGAAATATATTTCCAGCAATGGAATTTTTAACAACTTCAAATAAAAAAGGTTTAGGTGATAAAGTTGAGAACTTTGAGAACGGAACTTTAAATGCAAAAGATAAGAATGTAGTAGTAATTGGCGGTGGTGATACAGCAATGGATTGTGTCAGAACTGCTGTCAGACAAAAAGCTAAATCAGTAAAATGCCTTTATAGAAGAGACAAAGAAAATATGCCTGGGTCTGCAAGAGAGGTTGCTAATGCTGAAGAAGAGGGTGTTGAATTTGTTTGGTTAAGTGGTCCAAAAGAATTTATTGGAAAAAATAAAGTTGAAAAAGTTTTAGTAAATAAAATGAAACTAGGTGATCCAGATGATGGTGGAAGGAGAAAGCCAATTATTGATGAAGGATCTGAATATGAAATTGAGACTGATATCGTTATTAAATCTTTAGGATTTGATCCCGAAGATCTACCTAAATTATTTGATGAAAAAGATCTTCAAGTTTCCAAGTGGGGAACAATTAAAATTGACTTTGATACTATGGAAACTAATTTAAAAGGAGTTTTTGCTGCAGGTGACATTGTAAGAGGCGCTTCGCTCGTAGTTTGGGCTATCAAGGATGGCAGAGATGTTGCAGAGAGTATCGATAAATTACTAAAGTCAAAAAGAAAACAGGATTTAAAAGTAGCATGAACAAATTAAGAAAAAAAAATTTAGATTTATTAAAAAAATCAGGTGTTTACCATGAGTCTATGGAGCATGACTCTTGTGGTGTTGGTTTAGTTGCTTCAACTGACGGAAAAAAATCTAGAAAAGTTGTTGAGTATGGTATTCAAGCTTTAAAAGCTGTTTGGCATAGAGGGGCGATTGATGCAGATGGAAAAACAGGTGATGGAGCTGGTATTCATATAGAAATTCCCTCTGATTTCTTTGTTGAAAAAATAGAGGCTACTGGACATAAACACGATGACTCCGAAGTTTGTGTAGGAATGCTTTTTTTACCAAGAAATAATTATTCAGCACAGGAGGAATGTAGATCAATTGTGGAGAGCGAATTAACAAAAAGTAACTTCAATATTTATGGATGGAGACAAGTTCCAGTTGATCCATCAGTGTTGGGTGAAACAGCAGAGTCGAATAGACCTGAAATTACGCAAGTACTTTTTAAACATAATACCAAAGAAGATAAAGGCAAGAAATTAGAAATAAAACTTTATGAAGCTAGAAGAAAAATTGAAAAGAAAATTTTAGAGGCGAATTTAAATGACTTTTATATTTGTTCATTTAGCTCCAAATCAATAATCTACAAAGGAATGTTTCTCGCTGAAGCTTTATCAGATTTTTATTTGGATTTAAAAGACGAGAGATTTACATCTAGATATGCAATTTTTCACCAACGTTTTTCTACAAACACAGCACCTAGTTGGGACCTAGCTCAGCCATTTAGAGCTTTAGCTCATAATGGAGAGATAAATACATTAAAAGGCAATATTAATTGGATGAGAGTCCATGAGGAAGAAATGTTTAGCCCAATATTTGAGGATATGGAAAATTTAAAACCAGTTATACCAAGTGGTAACTCAGACTCTGCTTCATTAGATAACGTTTTCGAAATACTCAATATCTCTGGACAACCAGCTCCTTTAGCAAAATTAATGTTGATACCAGATGCCTGGTCAAAAAAAAGTAAAATACTACCTGCCGATCACCAAAAATTATTTAATTTTTTAAACAGCACAATGGAACCTTGGGATGGACCTGCAGCCATTGCAGCTACTGACAATGAATGGGTAATTGTAGCAACTGACCGAAACGGTTTAAGACCTATGAGATACACATTGACAAAAGACAACCTTCTTTTTGCTGGCTCAGAGACTGGAATGATAGAGCTTAATGAAAAGAAAATTATATCTAAAGGAAGATTAGGGCCGGGAGAAATTTTAGGAGTTAGAATAGAGAAAGGAAAAGTCTTTAATAATAAAGATATTAAAAATTATCTTGCTAAAGAATATAAACATTTCAATAATCAAATCATCGATTTAGATAAAAAACTACCTATCAAAAATGAAAAAAATATATTTTCAGGAGATAGTTTAAGAAAACTTCAACATTGTTTTGGATATAGCTTAGAGGATTTGGAATTAATACTTCACCCGATGGCAGAAGATGCCAAAGAGGCAACAGGTTCTATGGGAGATGATACCCCGCTTGCAGTCTTATCAAATAAATACAGACCACTTTACCATTTCTTTAGACAAAATTTTAGTCAAGTAACAAACCCTCCAATTGACTCATTAAGAGAAAATAAGGTTATGAGTTTAAAAACTAGATTTGGAAATTTAGGTAATATTTTAGATTTTAATAATTTAACAGAGGAAAATATTTACGTTTTAAATAGTCCTATACTTACAAATAATCAATTTGAAAAATTTGTAAGTTTTTTTGATAATAATAATAAAACCATAGACTGTACTTTTAATTCTGATGAAAACATTGAGTCTAAACTGAACTCTATCAAGCAAGAGGCTGAAATTTACGTAAGACAAGGTGTAACTCAGATAATATTAAGTGATAAAAATGTTTCTAAAGAAAACTATCCTGTTCCGATGCTTTTATGTATCGGTGCTGTTCATACTCATTTAACAAAAATGAAATTAAGAGGCTACGTTTCAATAAATGTACAGACTGGAGAAGCTCTTGATACTCATTCGTTTGCTACCCTAATAGGAGTGGGCGCAACTACAGTAAATCCTTATTTGGCCCTAGATAGTTTGTATCAAAGATTTGAAAAAAAATTATTTGGCAAATTCCTATATGAAGAGTGTGTTGAAAGATATGTAAAATCAGTAAACTTAGGTCTTTTAAAAATCATGTCGAAGATGGGTATTTCGGTGATAAGCTCGTACAGAGGTGGATGTAATTTTGAAACTGTTGGCCTAAGTAGAACAATTGTAAGAGACTTTTTCCCTGGTGTTTTGTCTAAAATTTCAGGAATTGGATTAACAGGTATTGAAAAAAAAGTTAGAAAGATACACGAAGAGGCGTTTAACAATGAAAATAATGTATTACCTATTGGTGGAATTTATAGATACAGAAAAAATGGAGAAACACATCAGTATCAGGGTAAATTAATACATTTGCTTCAATCAGCTGTGACTGCAGGCTCTTACGACTTATATAAAAAATATTCAAAAGGCATACAAGATTTACCACCTATAAATTTAAGAGACTTAATTGATTTTAAAAAAAGAAGCCCGATATCTATAGACTTAGTAGAGCCAGTTGAAGACATACAAAAAAGATTTGGTAGCGGAAGCATGTCTCATGGCGCCCTATCAAAAGAAGCTCATGAAACACTTGCTATTGGGATGAATAGAATTAAAGGAGCATCATGCAGTGGTGAGGGTGGAGAGGATGCTTCCCGATTTAAAAAAATGGAAAATGGAGATAATGCTAATTCACGTGTAAAACAAGTTGCTTCAGCTAGATTTGGGGTAACAATTGATTACTTAAATAATTGCAACGAAATTGAGATAAAAATTGCTCAAGGCGCAAAACCTGGTGAAGGAGGACAACTACCTGGATTTAAAGTCACAAAAGAAATTGCAAGACTAAGACACTCAACCCCAGGAGTTACTTTAATTTCTCCACCTCCGCATCACGACATTTACTCAATTGAAGATTTAGCCCAGCTTATTTATGATCTAAAACAAATTAATCCAAAAGCTAGAGTTGGAGTAAAACTCGTTGCATCTTCGGGAATTGGCACAATTGCAGCAGGTGTAGCTAAAGCAAAAGCTGATATTATACTTATATCCGGTCATAACGGAGGTACAGGAGCAACACCACAAACAAGTGTAAAATATGTTGGTATACCATGGGAGATGGGATTAACAGAAGCGAACCAAGTTTTAACTTTGAATAACTTAAGACATCAAGTGACATTAAGAACTGATGGAGGAATTAAAACCGGTAGAGATGTAGTCATTGCAGCAATGATGGGAGCAGAGGAATTTGGAGTAGCTACAACTGCATTAGTTGCAATGGGTTGCATAATGGTAAGACAATGTCATTCAAACACATGTCCGGTTGGAGTTTGCACACAAGACGATGAGTTAAGAAAGAAATTTACAGGCACGCCAGATAAAGTTGTAAATTTATTCAAATTTATCTCTGAAGAGGTTAGAGAAATACTTGCAGAATTAGGATTTAAAACACTTAATGAAATAATTGGAAGAACTGATTTACTAAGGCAAATAAGCAAAGGCTCACCCAATCTAGATGACCTAGATCTTAACCCTTTGTTTGTTAAAGCTGACCCAGGTAAAAACAAAAGGTATTGTGAAGATCCTAAAATTAATTACGTTCCGGATACAGTTGATCAAAAAATCTGGCCAGAGATTTTAAATAACTTAGATAACAAAACACCTCTAAAAGATGAGTATTTAATTGAAAATACCGACAGAGCTGTTGGAACAAGAATATCTTATGAATTATATAAAAAATTCCAAAACAAATCTCTGGATGATGGTTTTTTAAAAATCAATTTTAAAGGTTCTGCAGGTCAATCATTTGGAGCATTTGGAATTAAAGGTTTAAAACTAATATTAAATGGAGATGCAAATGATTACGTTGGAAAAGGGCTTTCAGGCGCAACTCTTGTAGTGAAACTTCAAAAAGAAAGTAATCTAATTTCTTTTGAAAATACTATTATTGGTAATACAGTTTTATATGGAGCAACTTCAGGTAAATTATTTGCAGCAGGCCAAGCTGGAGAAAGGTTTGCTGTTAGAAATTCAGGTGCGACAGCAGTAGTTGAGGGTTGTGACTCAAATGGTTGCGAGTACATGACAGGAGGTAATATAGTAATTTTAGGTGAAACAGGTGACAATTTTGGAGCTGGAATGACAGGTGGAATGGCTTTTATTTACGATACAAAAAAAGAATTTGATAAAAGAGTTAACCCAGAGTCAGTAATTTGGCAAAAGATCGAGACAGATTATTGGAAATCTTTTTTAAAAAATCTGATTACAGAACATCAGTATGAAACAGAATCTTTATTATCAAAAAAAATAATTGATAATTTTGATCAAGAAATAGAAAATTTTATTCAAGTTTGTCCAAAAGAAATGATTGATAAATTAGAAAATCCAATTTCAAATAAAGTTGTTAGTTTCGCAAGTTAGGATATAAATGAAACTTTTATGTTTTGGTTATGGTCAAGTTGCCAAAAACTTTGTATCAAATCTTTTAAAAAAAAAAGTAAATTTAAATTTGACAATTTCAACTAGAGAAAACTCGTCAATTAAAAAATTGGGTGACTTTGAATTTGAAAACTTAGAATTCAAAGAAAATGCCTACGACAAGAAAATTTTGGATAAATTAAATGAGTATGATTATATTTTAATTTCTGTTCCACCAATTAATTCAAACGATTTATTTTTAAAAAATCTTGCTAATCATGTAAGTGAAAGTAGTAAAATTAAATCTATTTTGTACTTGTCATCAACTAGCGTATATGGAGATCATAAGGGCGCATGGGTAAATGAAGAAAGTGAAACTAATCCAAAAACTAAAATGGGGATTGATAGACTACATATAGAAAATAAGTGGATAGAATTTTCAAAAAAGAAAAAATTACCAATTCAGATATTTAGATTAGCCGGTATTTATTCAGAAAAAAATAATGCAGTAAGCAGGCTCCAAAACAAACAAAGTTTTTTAGTTGTTAAAGAAAATCATTTTTTTTCAAGAATACACGTTAAGGATATATCTGAAATATTATATCTGTCTCTAATAAATATTAAAGAAAATCAAATATTCAATCTTGCCGATAATAAACCAGCATCGAGTGTTGAGGTTACAAGTTATGCATCTAAATTGTTAGGATGCGAATTGCCTACAAAAATAAATTTTGAAGATCTAGAGGATGGGGCTTTAAAAGATTTCTACAGAGACTCAAAAAAGGTTTCTAATGAAAAAGTAAAAAAAAAGTTAAACTATGAGTTTATTTACCCCTCTTATAAAGAGGGTTTAGCGCAATAATTAATTATTTTATTCATATAATTATTTAAAATTTTTAAGTCTTTTACTCTTGAAAGACTATGGTCTCCATTTTTTATTTTTATGAATTTTTTCTTTGAATTTGGGAATACTTTTAATATTTTTTTAGATAAACTCTGAGGTACCACATTATCTTTTTCACCATGTAAAAGATATACTGGAATTTTCGAATTATTTTTTTTATTAAGAACTTTATTTTTTCGACCGTCTTTAATTATTTTTAAAGTGATTTTATATGAATAGTCATCGTTTTCTAAATTATAATATTTATTTTTAAGTACCAAATTTTTATTTTTTCTACTTAATTTTTTCCATACTAATCTATCCAGAAATTCTGGCGCTGCCCCAATCCCAATGAACCCTATTATATTTTTAAAATATTTTAGTTGAATTAAGCCTAACCATGCTCCTAAACTAGATCCAATAATTATTATTTTTTTGTTAATTAGTTTTTGTTTAATTATGAATTTTACGTCATTTGACCAACTAGTGATGGTTCCTGTTTCAAATTTACCATATGATTTACCATGACCAGAGTATTCGATACCCATAAAACCAACTTTTCTTTTTTTACACTGTTTCATTAAATAATTAGGTTTCTTACCAGTTAAATCTGACTTTAAGCCATGTAAAAAAACTACAAAAATATCAGATCCAGGATCTTTAAATAGAACCCTGATTTTCTTGTTTGTTTTATATTTTATAAATTCAAATTTAGTCATAAAGAGTTACAAAATATGATAATATAAGAATATTATATGTCATCTAAATTAAAAGTTTTACAAGTAATACCCAGATTAGACTATGGAGGAGCTGAAATAGGATGTTATGATCTAGCGCACTATCTAAGTGAGCAAAAAAGCAAATCTTATATTGCAACTAGTGGAGGTAAATTAACTAAATATATCAACAAAAAAAAAGTTAAATTATTCAAAATTCCAGTTCACAGTAAAAATCCAATATTAATGATTTTAAATATTTTCATTTTATCATTAATTGTGCTTTTTTATAGAATTAATGTCATCCATGTTAGAAGCAGAGCACCTGCTTGGTCGTGTTATTTCACTGCAAAAATTACCCGGTGTAAGTTGGTTACTACATTCCATGGGACATATAACTTTAATTCATCATTAAAAAAATATTATAATTCTATTATGCTTAAGTCAGATTGTGTAATAGCTGGCTCAAATTTTATATTTAAACATATTTCAGAAAATTATCCTGAGCATGTTCCAAAAATGAAAAAATTTTTAGTAATATTCAGAGGTATTAATACAGAATATTATGATCCAAATAATATCAACAAAAAAGAAAGAACAAAATTTTTTGCAAAATTAAATATCGAGCCAGGTAAAAAGATTATTCTTATGCCCGGACGTCTTACAGAATGGAAAGGTCAAGAGTTGTTAATAGAGTCTTTAAATATTTTAAAAACCAATTTTGGATACAAAAACTTTGTAGCCATTATTTTGGGGTCAGATCAAGGAAGAGATGCCTATAAAAAAAAACTACTAAGATTAGTTGAACAACATAGACTTAATAATGATGTTATTTTTTTAGAACACGCAAATTCAATGCCTGTAGCATATAGTATTGCAAATGTAGTTGTATCTGCATCAATTGAACCTGAAGCTTTTGGAAGAGTTTCTGTAGAAGCGCAATCAATGAAAAAACCAATTGTAGCAAGTGATATTGGTGGTTCTAAAGAGACTATTATAAATAATAGAACTGGATTACTATTTAAGTCAGAAGATCCAAAATCTCTAAGTGAAAAAATTGATAATATTTTTAGATCTGATGATACAACGCTAAATGCCATGGGAAATAGTGGAAGAAAAAACGTTGAACAAAAATTTAATGTTGAAAAAATGTGTTTTTCAACTTATTCAGAATATAAAAAACTAATAAATGCCTAATATAACTTTACCAGATGGAAAAAAGTTATCTTTTGATGAAAAGGTAACAGGAAAACAAATTGTAGAAAAAATTAGCAAGTCATTAGCTAAAGAAGCACTTATAATGAGTGTTGATGGAAATTTAAAAGACTTAAGTTTTGAAATAGAAAAAGATTCTAAAGTAAAAATTTTAACATCAAAAGATGATGACGGCTTAGACACCATTAGACACGACACTGCTCATATTTTAGCAATGGCTGTACAAGAGTTGTTTCCTGGAACCCAGGTCACTATTGGTCCAACAATAGAAGACGGTTTTTATTATGATTTCGCGAGAAAGGAACCTTTTACGGAGTCAGACTTAAAAAAGATAGAGACTAAAATGTCCGAAATAGTTGACAGGAATGAAACTACTTATAGAGAAGTTTGGGAAAGAGACAAAGCAATTACTCATTTTAAAAAAATAGGAGAAAATTATAAAGCTGAAATTATTCAAGACATTCCCAAAGGTGAGGAAATCTCAATTTATTTTCATGGCAAATGGCATGATCTTTGTAGAGGTCCACATTTACCTTCGACTGGTAGAATTGGTAAACATTTTAAATTAACAAAAGTTGCAGGTGCGTATTGGAGAGGTGATTCAAAAAATGAAATGTTACAGAGAATCTATGGAACATCTTGGGCATCAAAAAAGGATTTAGATAATTATCTAAAAAGATTAGAGGAAGCTGAAAAAAGAGATCATAGAAAATTAGGTAAAGAAATGAATCTTTTCCATTTCAGAGAGGAAAGTCCTGGTGCAGTTTTTTGGCATGAAAAAGGATGGAACTTATTTCAAAAGCTAGTTAACTATATGAGGAAAAAACAGCAAGATGCTGGTTATAAGGAAATTAACACTCCCGAAATATTAGATAGATCTTTATGGGAGAAATCTGGACATTGGGAAAAATTTGGCGCTCATATGTATACTTCACAAACCCCAGATGAGAAAATTTTTGCAGTTAAACCAATGAATTGCCCTGGATGTGTTCAGGTATTTAACCAAGGCTTGAAAAGCTACAGAGATCTTCCGCTTAAAATGTCAGAGTTTGGAAAAGTTCATAGGTATGAACCATCTGGTGCTTTACATGGATTATTAAGGGTAAGAGCTTTTACGCAAGACGATGCACACATTTTTTGCACTGAAGATCAAATAACAGAGCAATCGCTTTCTATAACAAACTTAATTCTGGAAATTTACAAAGATTTAGGTTTTGAAAATGTTATTCTTAAATACTCAGATAGACCAGATCTTAGAGTTGGTAGTGACGCAGTTTGGGATAAGTCTGAAAAAGCTTTACTGAAAGCAGTGAAAGAAACAAAACTAGATTACAGTATAAATAAGGGTGAGGGTGCTTTTTATGGTCCGAAAATTGAATTCGTTCTAAGAGATGCAATTGGTAGAGATTGGCAATGTGGAACGTTGCAAGTAGATCTTAATTTACCAGAAAGATTAGGAGCATCATATGTAGAGAAAGATGGCTCTAAAAAAGTTCCAGTCATGTTGCATCGTGCTTTATTTGGATCACTTGAAAGATTTATAGGAATACTTATTGAGAATTATTCTGGTAAACTTCCATTTTGGATTAGTCCTTTACAAACTGTCGTAATACCTGTTTCTGATGAATTTGATGAGTATTCAAAAAAAGTAAATAAACAATTAATCGATGCAGGTTTTTCATCAGAAGTAGATCTTAAAAATCATAACTTAAATTATAAAATTAGAGATCATTCTTTATCAAAAGTCCCAATTTTATTAATATGTGGAAAAAAAGAAGTTGACTCTAACAGTGTAACTATTAGAAGATTGGATTCTAATAAACAAGAAAACATAGAATTGAAAAAATTTATAACTATCCACCAAGCTTTAAACAAAGCTCCATCTTTATAAGTGCCAGATTTTAAACAAAATTATTTTCAAAGAAGGACTAAACATAAAGGACCAAGATCCAATAATCGAATCGTTTCAGCAGAGGTTCAAGTTATTTCAAGTGACGGGCAAAATCTAGGAATACTAAATACACAAGAAGCAATTACAATTGCAAAAAATGAAGGATTGGATTTAATTGAAATAGCCCAGAATGCTAAACCTCCAGTTTGTAAAATAATGGATATGGGTAAATACAAGTATGATGCTCAAAAAAAAGCAAACAAAGCTAAAAAGAAACAAAAGAAAATTGAAATAAAAGAAATAAAATTAAGACCAGTTACTGAAATTCATGACTATACTTTTAAGATTAAAAATGCTCAAAAGTTTCTTTCAAAAGGAGACAAAGTAAAATTTACTATAAAATTTAAAGGAAGAGAATTACAACACTCAAATTTAGGCGATGAACTAATGCAAAAGATTAAAACAGACATGGAAAAACTTGGAAAAGTCGAACTCCAACCAAAATTTGACGGCAAACAAATGATTATGATCATCCAGCCTATTTAATAAATATCTTGTAAATTTATTATTAAATTTGTATAACCCTCGCACTTATGCCAAAACTAAAGACTAAAAGTTCAGCAAAAAAAAGATTTAAAATTTCTGCAAGAGGAAAAGTTATTATGCCTCAAGCTGGTAAAAGACACGGAATGATAAAAAGAACCAATTCACAAATTAGAAAACAAAGAGGCACGACTGTGATGTCTAAGCAAGATAGCAAAATAGTAAAATCATATATGCCCTATAATTTAAGAGGATAATAAGATGCCAAGAGTTAAACGAGGTGTAACAAGTAGAGCAAAGCATAAAAAAGTTTTAAAAGCGGTAAAAGGCCAGTGGGGAAGAAGAAAAAATACTATTCGAGTTGCAAGACAAGCTATGGAAAAATCCATGCAGTATGCTTACAGAGATAGAAGAAATAAAAAAAGAGAATTTAAATCATTATGGATTCAAAGAATTAATGCTGGCGTAAGATTAGAAGGTTTAACTTATTCAAAATTTATATACGCGTTAAATAAATCAGGCATAAAAATAGATAGAAAAATTCTTGCTGAAATAGCTTACGATAATCCTGAAGCATTTAAATCTATTGTTAAAAAAGCACAAGCTGCACTAAAGTAATCTTAGGTATTGTTTTTATTTGTTTAAGAAATAATCTGTAATTATGTCAGATTTTGAAAAAAAAGTTTTAGAATTCAAAAATAAATTGGACCAAACCCAAGATGTTAAATTGGTTGAAAGCATTCGTTCAGAAATTTTTGGGAAAAACGGGTTTATTAATCAGGAATTTAAAAGGATTGGAACCTTATCAGCTGATGAGAAAAAGAATTTTGCGTCTTCTATAAATAAAGCAAAGCAAGAGCTTCAAGATATTATTAAATCTAAAGAAAATGAAGTTTTAAACAAAGAGCTTAATGAAAAACTAGAAAAGGAAAAAATAGATGTAACATTACCTGAGAAAGAATTTAAAATTGGCAAAATTCACCCTGTTTCACAAGTAATAGACGAAATCTCTTGTATATTTTCAGAAATTGGTTTTTCTGTTGAGGAAGGTCCTGATGTTGAAAATGATTATAATAATTTTACAGCATTAAACACACCTGAAAATCATCCTGCAAAAGATATGCATGACACATTTTACCTTGATAAAAATATGAAAACACTATTAAGAACTCACACTTCTCCAGTTCAAGTTAGAACTATGTTAAAAGGCAAACCTCCTTTTAAAATTATAGCTCCAGGGAGAACATATAGAAGTGATAGTGATCAAACTCATACTCCAATGTTTCATCAACTAGAAGGATTGCATATTGATAAAAATATAAATATGGGTCATTTAAAAGGATGTCTAAATTATTTTATAAAGGAATTTTTTGAAGTTAAAAAAATTAAAATGAGGTTTAGACCAAGCCATTTCCCTTTCACTGAGCCCTCTGCAGAAGTTGATATTGGTTATAGAATTGAGAACAATAAGATAATAATAGGTGAGGGAGACAAATGGCTTGAAATTTTAGGTTGCGGTATGGTCCACCCAAATGTTTTAAAAAATTGCAAAGTTGATTCAAAAATATATCAAGGTTTCGCTTTTGGAATAGGAATTGATAGATTGGCAATGTTAAAGTATGGAATTAATGATCTTCGATCTTTTTTTGAATGTGATTACAGATGGTTGAATTATTATGGTTTTGATCCACTAGATGTTCCTACAAACTATAGAGGATTAAGTAGATGAAATTCACAAAAGATTGGCTTGATATACACTTAAAGTCAAAAAAAAAAGAATCTCAAATTATAGATAAACTAAATAATATCGGTTTAGAGGTAGAAAAGATAGAGCCAATAAAAAATGAACTAAGTGATTTTATAATCGCAAAAATTATTAAAGCTGACAAACATCCTAATGCTGACAGATTAAAACTATGCGAAGTCGATATTGGTGAAAATAAAATTGTTAAAGTTGTATGTGGAGCACCAAATGCAAAAGACGGTCTTTTAACTATATATGCTCCACCTGGATCTATAATTCCAAAAAACGGAATGAAGTTAGAGGTTTCAAAAATAAGAGGCGAAATATCTCACGGAATGCTTTGTTCTGAATCTGAACTAAAATTATCAGATGAAAGCGAGGGAATAATTGAACTAAATAGTAAGAATAATAACAAAATTGGCAAACCTTATTTTGGCAATTCTAATAAAAATAACGTAATTGAATTATCAATTACTCCAAATAGACCAGATTGCTTAGGGGTGAGAGGAATAGCTAGAGATTTAGCAGCATGTGACTTTGGCGATTTAAAGGAACTAAAAAAAAAAAAATTAAATAAAAAAATTAAACATAATTTTAAAGTAAAAATAGAAAAAGATAAAAATCAAGCTTGTTATGCTTTTGGCAGTTGCATAATTAGAAATATCAATAACACAGAGAGCCCGGGATGGTTAAAGAATAGAATTTTAGCATTAGGTTTAAGACCAATATCAGCAGTCGTTGATATTACAAACTATGTAATGTTTGATTTAAATAGACCCCTCCACGCTTACGATTTAGATAAAATTAAAAACAGAATCATTGTAAGAAATTCCAAAAAAGGTGAAATTTTAGCAGCACTCGATAATAACAATTATACTTTAGACGAAAATATGTGCGTTATAGCTGATGACGAGGGACCACTAGGATTAGGTGGAATTATTGGCGGGACTAGGTCAGGTACAGAAATAGATACTAAAAACATTTTAATCGAATCCGCTTATTTTGACCCTGAAATAACTAGAAAAACTGCTAAAAATTTAGATTTAAATAGTGATGCTAAGTTTAGATTTGAAAGAGGTATAGATCCTAATTCAATTGAGTCAGGTCTAGAGGCAGCAGCCAATCTAATAATGAGTATTTGTGGAGGTGAAGTTTCTAAATTTGATATTCAACAAAACAAAAAATTTAAATCATTAGAAATCAATTTTGACCCAGGCATCGTAACCAAAACAATTGGAATAAAAGTTAAATCAAATCAAATTTTAAAAATTTTAACAAAACTAGGTTTTAATTTGAAAAAAAAAGGAAAGATTTTTTCTGTAAAAGTTCCAACCTGGAGACCTGATATATTTGGGGAAATTGATTTAGTTGAGGAAGTTATTAGAATTATGGGATTAGATAATATCAAATCAATTGAGCCTGAAAAAAACAGAATTAAACCGACACTTAATTTTTACCAAAAACATTTTCATTTGGCCCAACGATCAGTTGCATCCAAAGGTTATTTTGAGACTGTCACATGGTCATTCACTGATGAAAAATTAAATGATAATTTTAAAGAAGAAACAGATACTATAAAAATTGTTAACCCAATCAGTTCAGATCTAAATGTCTTGAGAAATTCATTGTATCCAAATTTAATATTTTATATGGAAAAAAATTCTAAAAGAGGCTTTGATGATCAGTCACTTTTTGAAATTGGACCAGTTTTCACAGGAAATAAACCAGGCGAACAAATAACAGTTGTGTGCGGCTTAAAAAGAAAAAGTAGTAGTGACAAACAACAAGAAGAAATTGATGTATTTGAAATAAAAAAGGATTTAGTTCAAACACTAATGGAACTAGGAATTAATAAAGATCAGTTTAAAATTGAAGCCAAAACTCCTAGCTATTATCATCCTGGAATATCAGGATCTATTTATTCAAAAAGATACAATCTATTGCTAGGTTATTTTGGTGAGCTGCATCCAAAAATTACAAAAAAAACATTCGGTTTTGAAATTCTTCTAGAGAATGTAGTAGAATATAAAAGCAGAACAAATAAGGTTAAAGAAAGTCTTAGTTTTTCAGATTATCAAAAATCAGACAGAGACTTTGCATTTGTAGTGGATAAACACATTAATGCACAAAATTTAACGGATGTAATATCAGAAATTGATAAATCTTTAATAAAAGGTATTAAAATTTTTGATGTTTATGAAGGTGAAAATATTCCTTCTGGAAAAAAATCAATAGCTTTAAAAGTAACAATACAATCGGACCATAAAACATTAAATGAAAACGATTTGACAGATATTTCAAACAAAATTGTCAATTCTGTTGAAGAAAAAATTGGTGCAAAACTAAGATCATAAATGTCTACTCTTGATAACATTAGAAACTTTGCAATCATTGCACATATTGATCATGGAAAATCAACAATTGCAGATAGAATAATTCAGTTATGTGGAGGATTAACTGAGCGTGAGATGAAAGAACAAGTATTAGATTCAATGGATATTGAGAGAGAAAGAGGGATAACTATTAAAGCTCAAACTGTAAAGCTTAAATATAAATCTAAAGATGGCAGGGATTATATACTAAATATAATTGATACTCCTGGGCATGTGGATTTTAGTTATGAAGTGAGCAGATCTCTTTATGCTTGTGAGGGATCTATATTAATTGTGGATAGTACCCAAGGTGTTGAGGCGCAAACATTGGCAAACGTATATCAGGCTCTAGATATAAATCATGAAATTATCCCGATTTTAAACAAAATAGATTTACCCGCATCAGACCTTGAGAGATCAAGAAAACAAATTGAGGATGTTATTGGTATTGAAACCTCAAACTCAGTGCCTTGTTCTGGTAAAACTGGAGAGGGTATTGGAGAAATATTAGAACAGATCATATCTGTTTTACCACCTCCTAAGGGAGACAAAAATCAAAATTTGAAATGTCTGTTGGTTGATAGTTGGTATGACTCATATTTAGGGGTAATTATTTTAGTAAGAGTTATTGACGGCAAAATCAAAAAAAATATGAAGATAAAAATGATGTCTTCAAACAGAGAATACACAGTTGAAAAGGTTGGAGTATTTACCCCCAAACCAACAGATATTGATGAATTAAATTCAGGAGAAATTGGGTTTATTATAACAGGTATAAAAAATCTATCAGAGACAAAAGTAGGAGATACTATTTGTGACTCTTTAAATCCTATTAAAGAGGCTTTGCCTGGTTTTAAACCTAGTAAACCAGTTGTATTTTGTGGCTTATTTCCTGTTGATAGTTCAGAATATCAAAAATTAAAGGATGGTCTCGCTAAATTAAAGTTAAATGACGCTAGCTTTTCATACGATCCAGAGTCATCATCTGCATTAGGACTAGGTTTTAGATGTGGATTCCTTGGTCTTTTACATTTAGAGATAATCACAGAAAGATTAGAGAGAGAATTTGATATTAATTTATTAACTACAACTCCTGGAGTTGTTTACAAGGTTCATTTAAATAATGGTAAAATTGTTGATCTTCAAAATCCATCGAGCTTACCAGATCCTACTTTAATTAAAATGATCGAGGAGCCATGGATTAAAGCAACAATAATAAGTCCCGATCAATATTTAGGCTCTATTATGAAATTGTGTCAGGGGAAAAGAGGAATTCAAAAAAATTTAAATTATTCAGGTAATAGAGCCGTGATTAACTATGAGATACCATTAAATGAGGTTGTGTTTGATTTTAATGATCGTTTGAAGTCAATGACTAGCGGATATGCTAGTTTTGACTATGAAATTATAGGACATAGAGAAGGCGATTTGGTTAAACTGGGTATACTGGTTAATTCGGAACAAGTAGACGCTCTCGCTATGATGGTTCATAAGGATTTTGCTCAGACAATAGGGAGGGAGGTTTGCGAAAAATTAAAAGATTTAATACCTAGGCACAATTTTATGATACCTGTACAAGCTGCAATAGGAGGAAAAATTATAGCTAGGGAGACAATTAAAGGTTTTAAAAAAGATGTACTCACCAAGATACATGGAGGTGGAGCATTAGATAGAAAAAGAAAACTTATTGAAAAACAAAAAAAGGGCAAAGCTAAAGCAAAACAATTCGGAAAAGTTGAAATACCACAAGAAGCGTTTATTGGTGTGTTAAAAATAAATAAAGAAAGATAAATGATTTACGATTGCTTTTCCTATTGGGATGAAGATCTTTTATTAGATTTACGTTTAAATATTTTAAATGAATTTGTAGATCATTTTGTAATTGTAGAGGGAAATAAAACGTGGCAAAATAATAAAAAGGATTTAAAGTTTAATATCAATAATTTCAATAAATTTAAAAATAAAATTATTTACATACCTGTTACTGATATGCCAGATGGCGATAATCCATATATTAGGGAAAACTTTCAGAGAAATTGTATTTCTAGAGGATTAAGAAACGCTAATGAGGATGATTTAATTATTGTTTCTGATCTAGATGAAATACCTAATCCTGAAGTTATAAAAAATTTTAAACCAAATATGAAATATGCAGTTTTTAAACAAATGCATTTTTATTATAAATTCAATTTACGATCTAAAAATCATCCATTTTGGTATGGAAGCAGAGTATGTTTAAAAAAGTATTTGAATTCACCTCAGTGGTTGCGCCAACTCAAATTCAAAAAAAGACCGTGGTGGAGGTTTGATAAAAAAAGTTTGAATAATATTTTAGAAGATGGTGGTTGGCATTTTTGTAACTTAAAAGACGCTAAAAATTTATTATATAAATATAAAAATCTTTGTGAAACTAATGATCAATATGTTTTTAATGAAAAAATTGATCCAAAATATTTAAATGAAAGTGAGATAAAAAAAAATATTGATTTAGGAAGGGATTTAATTGGTAGAGATCATGAGTATTATAGAGTAGATATAGATTTTAATTTCCCTAAATATTTGACTAAAAATAAAGATAAATATAAAGATTGGATCAAATAAAGCTATTTAATACAATTATTCTTAATCAAAAAAACATCAATAATTTCATCTTGAGTAAAATTATTTTTTTTTTCTAAGCAATTATAAAGCCAGCTAAACTCAAATAATTCCTCGGACTTAAATTTTGCAGTATTATCAATAATAATTTGAGAAACATTGTTTTTTGTTATTTTTGATTGAAAAAACATCTCAAATTTTTCTCTTAGTCTATGATTTTTTGATGGATAAGTGGCATTTTCGAACCAATATTTAACTGGAGAAAAATCTTTTTTATCTAATACTGCATTATATATTTGATAATCACTAATCAGTATATAATTAACGTTTTTATCTAAATTCTTTAAATAATTTAATGTAGAAAAAATTAGTTTTTTCTCATCTTCTGCATCTTCATAATAAACAGTTTTCCATTTTAAATACTTAAATTTTGCATCAATTAAACCCGCATCAAAACTTTTGCTTAACTGGTTTTTGCTCAAATCATCCCATGCTCTTATTTTTATATATTTTTCAAAATACAAACATGTTGTAACAAAAAGATAAACCAATAAGAGATTATTTATCGATCCTTTTTTTTTAAAGTAAATAATTAAAAATAATGAAATAAAAATAAAGATATAAAAAGTTTCATATCTCAAAATCCTATAAAAAGCATATACTATTATTAGGTGTAAAAAATATTTAACAAATGTTAATTCTAAATTTTCTTTAGAATAGAAATAGTAGAACAATGATACATATAAAGGTAGTAAAGAAAATGTAATAGGTTGATTGTTTGAATGTATCTCATAAAATATGATTATTAAACTTAAACTAATTAAAATTATTGAAATATCAAATTTTCTTGTAATGAATGATAAGTAAAATGATGGAATAAGTAAAAATAATAAAAAAAAAAGTTTTGAAATATTTTCATATACAAAATTAAAATTTAAATCTGCTAATCTATTCTCACCCAAATTTGTAGCAATTGTTATATATTGATCATAAATATTTTCAAAAGATACATTGTTTAAATTAAAATAAATCATAAAAATTATTGATATAATTAATGTATAAATAAAAGTGTGAAACAAAGTTAATATGTCGTAATTAGAAAATATTCTAAATATATAAATTAAAATACAAAAAATAATAAAATAACTCGTAGGAACTTGTTTAGTAAAAAAGGCAATAAAAAAGATTAAAATACTAACAAAAATATATTTTTTTTTATTCTGCATTAGGGCTGTAAAAAAAATTAATGTAGCAATTAAACTTAATATTAATGAGTTATGTTCCACCGTAGGATTACCAGCTGTTGGATACATAAGTACACCAGCGCTTAGTGAATAGTAGAAACAGTTAATTGAACTGAATTTAAGACATTTCAAGAATGAAAAAATAGTTAATGAATAAAGGCAATTCATAATTGAGGCCTGAAGTAAGAATGATTGCCAACTAACACCAAATATTTTATAAATATTTCCCTGCCAAATATCTAAAATTGGACCAGTTATAGAATAATAATCTCTAAATGGAAAATCACCGTTTAATACTCTAAATCCAGAGTTAAAATTTTGTAGGTCATCTAGTGGCATCAAGCCTTGGTGACCAAAGTAAAAATTTAAACTAAAAGAAATAAGTATAACTAGACTAACTAGCGAAATTTCTAGTGTTTTCATTTTTTTTCAATTTCTATAAATAACAAAAAACCAGGTAAAAATTTTAACAGTATCCTTTCAACTTTCGAAAAAAAAATTGAAAATTTGAATGAAAAAAAAGCTGTAAAAGGGCTTAAAAATATAAACGAATTTTTTTTTATTATATTAAATTTATCATTATTAATAATTTTATTTATATTTAAAAAATTAAATTTACTTATATGTTGATCTTCATACGACACCTTTGAAACTTTATTTAAAATAAATTCTAAAATGGGCCATAATGACAAATAATTAGGAGTGGTTATATAAATTTTTCCACCTTTTTTAAGAACTCTATGTATTTGTTGAAATATACTTGCAATTTCATCATCAGACAAATGTTCAATTAATTCAATCATTGAAACTGAGTCAAAACTATTGTCTTCAAATGGAATTACTTTATCAAATTGCAAAAATTTTTTACTATCTGTACTGTATTTTTTATTAGCATAACTGATTTGTTTTTCAGAAATATCAATTCCAGCTGAGAATTTATTATTTAATATAGATAAAAAAGTACCACTTCCGCAACCAATATCTAAATGATGATTCTGATTGTCTATTTTTTCTTTAACAAAATTAAATTTAATATGATGCCAAGCACTTCTAACACCCTCTTTTTTTTGGTAAATATGATCATAAAACCCCACATCTATATCTTCATAATCAAATTTTTTTTTTGTCATAATCTTATATCATGATTTATTATCATGATTTATTTTGTATTAATAATATAAAAATTAAAGACGTTTAATGAAAATTAATAATATTTCAATTGTAATACCCATTTTAAATGAGGAAAAAAATTTAATTCGATTAATAAAAGAAATTGAAGATGTAAAAAACCAAATGAATCTTAATAATTTTGAAATAATCTTAGTCGATGACAATTCAACCGATAATACCTGTAAAATTTTAAATAATATAAAACGTAAAAAAAAATTTGTTAGATATTTTATCAGGAAAAAAAAAAGAAGAGATTTAACCCAATCACTCTTTATTGGGTTCAATAGGTCTTTATATGAAAACATTGTTGTTATGGATGGTGACCTTCAGCACCCACCCAGATATATTAAAAAACTACTACAAGTTTTTTTTAAGAATAAAGCTGATGTTGTAATTGGTAGCAGGAATCTCTTAAAGAAAAGAGGACCGGGACTAAATTTTTTTAGATTTATAAGCTCTTTGTTCATTATATATATAATTAATTTTTTATTAGATAATAAGACTACAGACCCTTTAAGCGGATTCTTTATTTTTAAAAAAAGAATTTATAAAAAAAATAAAAAAAAATTATTTGGACAAGGGTATAAGATCTTAGCTGATATAATTTACTCTTGTCCTGAAAAATTAAAAATTTTGGATTGTGATATTTTTTTTGACTCTAGAAAATCTGGCAAAAGTAAAATGAATTTATTGGTTTTATTACAATTAATAATATTTATAATAAAGAGCTTTTTAATAAAATGGAAAATAAAAATATAAATTTAGAATTATTTTGTATCACAGATAAACGTGTCAATTTTTTAGAGAGTTCATCATATAAACTCGGTTGGGTAGGTCGGGAAGAACCACCTGAAAATTATCTGAGATGTGATAATGGGATAAACATATTTTCTAAAGAAAAGTACTATTCTGAACTTACTTTTCAATATTGGTATTGGAAAAATAAATTGGATCTTAATAACAAGAATTGGGTTGGTTTCTGTCAGAAAAGAAGATTTTGGACAAAAGTTAGTCAAAATAAGATTAATATTAATAAAGATATATCTGAAATAATTCTAAATCATCCAGCAGAAGAGTGGAAAAATAAAGAAGCCATAATATGTGAGCCGATAAAAATTAATAAGATTAAGAAAATGAAAATGATAAAAAGAGGATTTAAGTCATTAATAAAAAATCCATTGCCATTTTTTAACGAAAATAAAAGGACAATAAAATTTCATTTTGATATGCACCATGGATATGGAAATCTTGATAAAGCAATAGATATTTTATCAAAAAATGAGAGAAGTGATTTTAGGGAATATGTCAACGAAAATTGCTCTTTCAACCCACATATAATGTTCATTACCAAAAGTCCAATAATGAATAAATGGTACGAAGATTTATTTGAGTGGTTATTTGAATGTGAAAAGATTTTTGGATTTAAAGGTTTAAAAGGATATGATACCACAAGATTATATGCATATCTGGCTGAAAGATATTTATCTTTTTGGTTCAAAAAAAATACTAAATATTTACAATGGCCATGGACCTTTTTTGACTTTGAGAATTACAAAACTTAATTTGAAGAAATCTACTTAGGATAAAAATTGAAAAAATTAAATATTTTGATCACAGGTGGCGCTGGTTATATAGGAAGCCACATTGCTGAACAGCTGGTAAATACAAAAAATAATATAATTATTATTGATAACTTGGTAACCGGATTCAAAAGATTGATAAACAAAAAAACAAAATTTTTCAAAGTTGATTTAAAAAACAAAAAATTGTTAAATAAGATAATTTGTGAAAACAAAATCGATACAATAATTCACTTGGCAGCATATCTTAATGTTAGTGAGGCAGAAAATAATAGAAAAAAGTATTATAAAAACAATATTATTGGTACTAAAAACTTAATAGAAGCTTGTAAAAATTCTAGTGTAAATAATTTTATTTTTTCTTCATCTTGTTCAATTTATGGAAACGTCAAAGGAGCAGTAAGTGAGAACAAAAAACCAAATCCACTGGGGTATTATGCTTACACAAAATATAAAGGTGAAAATCTCATAAAAAAATATTCAAAAAAAATTGGCTACAAATATTCAATTCTAAGATATTTTAATGTTGCAGGAGCAAGTCCTTCAAATAAAATCGGTGAGATAGAAAAATCACATGATCATCTTTTTAAAAATATTTCTATTCAAGCACTGAAAAAAAAACCAGTGGTTCGAATATATGGTAATAATTACAAAACTAAAGATGGCACATGTATCAGGGATTTTATTCATGTCTCAGACTTAGCAGACATTCATGTTAAGTGTATTAATTACTTATGCAAAAAAAAAAAATCTATCACCCTTAACTGCGGTTATGGAATAGGCTATTCAGTGCAAGAGATAATCAATATTTTTAAAAAAATTAAAAAAAATTGTAGAGTTGTTTATGAAAAAAGGAGAGCAGGAGATGTTGATCAAGTATACTCCAATATAAATAAATTCAACAAAACTTTTAAATGGAAACCTAAATATAATAATATTAAAAAAATTCTTTTAAGTTCCATTAAATGGGAAAGAAAATTAAGTAAAAAATAATGTCAAAAAATAAAGAAACAGTCTTGTTGGCATTCGCTTCAAATGATCTTAAGAGAAGCATAAATAGACTTTCAATTCAAGCGAGAGAGTCTAATTTTTATTCTAAAATAAAGATTTTCAATTCAAATAATTTACCAAAAGATTTAGCAAGTAAATTAAATTATTTGTTATCCATAAATAAAAAAAGAGGGTATGGCTATTGGATATGGAAACCGTATTTAATAAAAAAAATTTTTGATGAAATACAATATGGTGACGTTATAAATTATTTAGATATAGGCTGTCATATCATTAAAGAAAATGTTTTAAAATTTAATGAATATTTAGATTTTATTAATATGGATGATAAATGGATACTACCATTTCAATATCATTCGAATTTTACTTATCGAAATAAGCAAATCTCATTCCCGGAAAGGCTGGAAAAAGCATATACGAAAGGTGATTTACTTGATTACTTTGGCTATTACAGTAATGAAAAGATTGTAAAAAGCCCACAATATTGGGCAGGTTGTATTTTTATAAAAAAAACAGATGAATCTATAAATTTTATAAATCAATGGCTTGAGGTTTTTGATAAAAATTTTGATTTAATTGATGATAGTTTTTCAAAAATTAAAAACTATTCAGACTTCGTTGAAAATAGGCATGATCAAAGTGTTTATTCATTACTTTGTAAAAGATATAAACTAAAGTCATTTTCAGCTTATGAATGTGATTGGGCTTGCTTAGACAACAAAAGGACTTGGGAGCATAATAAATACTCACCAATTTTAGCTAAAAGAGATTTAAAATATAGTATTTTTAGAAGGTTTTTAAACCGCCAAAAAAAAACATATGGGAGATTAAAAAAAAGACTTTTAGAAAAAATCAAAAATAATGAAAAAAAAATATGAATCTTCTATTGTCGTATAAAATTAGGAGAGATGGCCGAGTGGTTTAAGGCGCACGCTTGGAAAGCGTGTTAAGGGGCAACTCTTTCGTGGGTTCGAATCCCACTCTCTCCGCCATTTTTCTTATTTATTTTTGAAAATTAGATTTTTTAGAAAAAAAATTAATTATTGATCAAATAAACCGCCAATTTAAAGGTTAATTTGATCTTCATAGCATAGTAAGTTTTATTAAATAAGTAAAAAATGATAGAATATTATTTTCCAAAAAAAATATATATGGCAAAATTTCAAAACAATCGAAGCTACGAAGCAGACTCAATCAAAGTTCTAAAAGGTTTGGAGGCAGTTAGAAAAAGACCAGGCATGTATATTGGTGATACAGATGATGGAACAGGACTCCATCATATGGTTTATGAGGTCGTAGATAATTCCATAGACGAAGCACTTGCTGGGCATTGTAAAAATATTAAAGTAGAAATTAATTCAGATGGAACAATTACCGTATCTGATGATGGAAGAGGAATACCAGTAGATATTCATAAAGGTGAAAAAAAATCGGCTGCTGAGGTAATTATGACACAACTACATGCTGGTGGTAAATTTGACCATAATTCTTATAAGGTTTCAGGAGGTCTACATGGTGTCGGTGTCTCAGTTGTAAATGCTCTTTCAAAAAAATTAGAGCTGGAAATTAATAGAGATAATAAAAAATATTTTATTGAGTTTAAAGATGGTGACGCAAAAGCGCCGTTAAAACAAATTGGGAAATCTTCAACAACTGGTACCAAAATTACTTTTTTACCTTCAAATGAAATATTTTCTTCCACTAAATTCTCAAGTCAAATAATCCAAAAAAGAATACGTGAATTAGCTTTTTTAAATAAGGGAATAAAATTAACTGTTGTAGATAAAACTCAAAAAAAAGAGAAAATATTTGAATACAAATTCGATGGAGGATTAAATGAGTTTATAAATTATTTAAATCAAAAAAAAGAAAAACTTAAAAATAAAAATGGCAATGAACTCTTTAAAAAACCTATTAGTTTAGAAGGAAATAAAAACGGCATAGAGATAGAATGTTCTTTAGAATGGAATTCTACATATTCTGAAGACGTATATGCTTATACAAATAATATTTACCAAAAAGATGGTGGAACACATTTGTTAGGATTTAGGAGTGCATTAACTAGAGTTGTTAATAAATATGTCAGTGATAATAATGTTTTAAAAAAAAATAAATTATCGATTTCTGGAGATGATATTAAGGAAGGATTAACAGCACTTTTATCTATAAAAATGCCAGATCCAAAATTTTCTTCTCAAACAAAAGATAAATTAGTCTCTTCAGAAATTAGGAATATTGTTGAAACTTTTGTAAACGAAAAACTTTCAATATGGTTTGATCAAAATCCTGCAGTTATAAAAATTGTTCTTCTTAAAATTATACAAGCAGCGCAAGCCAGAGATGTGGCTAGGAAAGCACGTGAGAGTGTAAGGAGAAAAGGAGCGCTTGAGCTAACTGGATTACCAGGAAAATTGGCAGATTGCCAAAACCCAAAAAGAGATGGAACAGAGTTATTTATTGTTGAGGGAGACTCAGCTGGTGGTTCAGCAAAACAAGGAAGAAATAGAGAATTTCAAGCAGTCCTACCCCTAAGGGGAAAAATTTTAAATACTTATGTTGAGTCAAATGGATCAAAAAAAAATGGATATCATTCTGATCTAAGAACTAAGGCGCTTACTAAAATGATCTCATCGAACGAAATAGTCACACTAATAAATGCATTGGGTTTAGATCCTAAATCTGAGGAGATTGACCTCGAGGATTTAAGATATGGAAAAATAATAATTATGACCGATGCTGATGTCGATGGTTCTCATATTAGAGCATTATTATTAACTTTTTTTAACAACAAACCATTTAATAAATTAATAGAAAATGGTCATATTTATTTAGCCCAGCCACCTTTATTTAAAATAAATAAATCTGGAAAGAGTTTCTATATAAAAGATGAAAAAGAATTAGAAGGTTTTTTAATTAACAATTCTAAAAATTTAAAAAAGTTAAAAAAAAATACAAAAGCTTATGAGGAAATTCTATCTGATGAAAAATCTAAATTAAACATTCAACGATTTAAAGGACTAGGAGAAATGAACCCCGAGGAACTATGGAGCACTACGCTAGATCCTGATAATAGGAATCTTTTACAGGTTAAATACTCAAAAGATCAAAAAAAAGATCAAGATATTATCCATACTCTGATGGGTAATGATGTTAGCATTAGAAAAGAATTTATCATCTCAAATGCTATTGATATAAATAATTTAGATGTATAGAAAATATGGAAACATTTCCTGTTTCTAAAATATATTCTTTAAACAAGTCTACTTATATTAACTTAAGGTGGATAGGTATAATTGGTCAATTTTTAACCATAAACATTGTATATTTCTTTTTTAAATTTGGATTTAATATTTACCTAACAAATTCAATAATATTTCTAGGAATATTAACAAACTTAATTTTAGTCTATTTTTATCAAAAAAATATTCTATCAAATAGGGCATCTTTTATTTTTTTATTAATAGATATTTTGCAGTTAAGTTCTTTAATTTTTCTTACCGGTGGAATTTTAAATCCTTTTGCAATATTCTTAATCATACCTAGCGTTTTTTCATCTTCTAACCTTGAAATAAGAGCCAGTTTAACATTGATTTGTTCAACGATTTTATCCATACTATTATTAACATTTTATCATGAAGAGTTAAATTATCCTGGAACAAATAAAATTTTAGTAAACAATTTTTATTATTACGCAATTCCAACATCTCTAATCATAGCATTAATATTTCTAAATTATTTTGCTGCTACATTTGGAAGAGAATCAAGACTAAGAAAAGAGGCTTTAGATAAATTAGAACAAGTTATTGCAAAAGAACATGAACTTGTTTCTCTTGGAGGTCAAGCTGCAGCTGCAGCACATTCTTTAAATACACCTCTTTCAACAATAAAAGTTATATCGCAGGATATGTATAAACAGTTTAAGGATCAAAAAGATATAAAAAAAGATATTGAATTATTAGTTAGTCAAGTTGACAGATGTGGTCAAATTTTAAAAAAACTGTCTTTAAATCCATCTCAGGATGATGATTTTATAAATCAGGAATTGTCTATATCGGAATATGTATCAGAAATTATTAAATCTTTTAAGGAAATATCAGATAAAAAATTTATAATCAATTTAAGTCAAGATGCAAATTCATTTAAAATATCGAAAATAATCGAAATAATATATGGGATTAGAAATTTTATAGGTAATGCAAATAAATTCTCTAATAACAAAATATATGTTTCAGTGAAAAGTAATAATGAAATTACTGAAATTTCGATAGAAGATGATGGAGAAGGATACCCTAAAGATATTTTAAGTAAAATTGGTGAGCCTTATATCAAATCTTCATCTAAAAATAATAACAATGCAAAATCAGGTTTGGGATTGGGAATATTTATAGGCAAAACCTTACTTGAAAGAAATAAAGCAAAGGTAATTTGTCGAAACTCAAAAACACGACCTGGAGCAGAAGTAATTATAAGCTGGGAAAATACTTCATTAAAAGAAATTTAATGATAAGTTTTCTTTTTAGTTTTTTTATCAAACAAGTGACTTAGTTGCTTTATCATTACATCCCCAAGCTCTTGAACATCAGTAATTTTAATAGCTTTTCTATAATAACGAGAGACATCATGACCAATCCCAATGGCTAGAATTTCGAAATCTTGATTATCTTGAATTGTTTTTACGACTTTTTTTAAGTGTTTTTCTAAAAAATCTCCAGAGTTTACCGATAGTGTTGAGTCATCAACAGGTGCACCATCGGAGATAACCATTAAAATTTTTCTTTCTTCTTTTCTCTTTTTTAATCTGTTAAAAGCCCACAATATTGCCTCTCCATCTATATTCTCTTTAAGCAAACCCTCCTTTAACATTAGGCCTAAATTTTTTTTTGATTGTCGCCAGTTTGAATCTGCACTTTTATAAATGATATGTCTTAGATCATTTAATCTTCCTGGATAATGAGGTTTTCCGTTCTTATTCCAATCTTCTCTTGATTCTCCACCTTTCCAGTTCTTAGTTGTAAATCCAAGTATTTCAACTTTAACATTACATCTCTCTAATGTTCTAGACAGGATATCCGCACATAAAGCGGCAATAGTTATTGGTCTACCTCTCATAGAACCAGAGTTATCAATTAATAATGTAACTATTGTATCTTTAAATTCAAAATCTTTTTCTTTTTTAAAAGAGAGAGAATTTCGTGGTTCAACTATAATTCTTGTAAGTTTTGAACTATCTAATAAGCCTTCTTCAAGATCATACTCCCATGACCTATTTTGTATTGCCAGTAATTGTCTTTGCAATTTATTAGCTAATTTTGTGATCAAATCTTGAAAATTAAGCAATTGCTGGTCAAGATTTTTCCTTAATCTTAAAATCTCTACTTCTTTTTCTAAATTTTCTGCCTTAGCGATCTCATCAAATTTAGTAGTAAAAACTTTATACTCAATATGTTTTTTATTTAAGTTCATCTTTTGAGTAACTCTTTCTAAACTTTCCCCAGATTCTTCCGTCTCTTCTTGGTCTTCCTCCATCCTAAATTGGTTTACGTCATAGTCAGTTTCAGTATTAAATTGATCTTCACTTTTTTTCTCAGAACTATCATCATTATCATCATTATCATCATTATTTGTCTTTTCGTTGTTCGTAGGGTTTTGACTATCCTGGTTTTGCATATTTTGTTGATCTTGTGAGTTTTCAAAAATATCCATATTTTCAAGAAGTTGAGAAAATTTTGAATTGTAGTTGTCTTGATTTTCAAGATTTTGCTCTAAATAACTCAAATGTTTATTAAAATTTTTATCAAAGTCTTTTTTCCAATAATTCAATA
>CACMAZ010000007.1:45000-61477 GCA_902611815.1 uncultured Pelagibacteraceae bacterium | reverse complement strand
TCCAATTTTTTTAATTATATGTTGATACTTAAGTCTATTAATCCTCTTATAAGCTATTTCACCATTTGTAGTTAGTAAATCTTTAGGATTATGAAAATAATATACATCGATTTTTTTTCCACTTATATTTTCTAAAGTCCCATCAATTTTTTTATCAATCCAATCTGATGTTTTTTGTTTACTGGTTTTTTTTATACTTGGTAATTTTGAGTCAACCATAATACTTTTGTCACAGAATAAACCAATTAATTTTTCAACATTGCCGTAATCTGGCGAGGTGTCGATTTTTTTAATTCCTATTTTTTTTAAATTTCTTAAGATCTTTATTTTTTCTGATTTAGATAAATTATATTTTTTTTTTTTATGGTAATTATTTGCAAAACTTGCTGCTCCGTAAATAAATTTCATTAAAGAATTTTTTAATATTAATTTTAAATTTTAACTATATATATATTATAAAAAATATATATAAAAAATGAATTATTCAAATTATAGGAAAGATTTGGCAAAAAATGGATATGTAATTATAAAATCTAATTTAATTCCTAAAATTAAAAATAAAATTAAAAACAAGATAGCTCAAAAAATAAATTTTATTTTAAAAAAATTTAAATTAAACAAAATTCAAAGTAAAAATTTTGATAAATTAATGATTGAAATTTACAAGATTGACAAAAAACAGAAGGTTAACATAATAAAGTCTTTATACGAAATTTTTCCTTCAGAACCACTTTTTTATTCTTTATCTATTTATAAAATATTTTTAAACATTAGCAAAAATTTAGGTATAAAATACCCTTTAATAGGTACTGGTCCACAAATTCGATTTGATAGACCAAAAGATAAAAAGTTCAAAACTTTAAAACATCAAGATTTTTGGTATTCTTTTCTATCAAAAAACTCAATTACAATATGGTTTAATCTTACAAATGTCACAAACGTCGATGGGCCTCTAACAATTTATGAAAATTCTCATAACGAAGGTACATTAAATTTTTTAAACAAAAGAAAAGCAACATTTGAGATTAAAAAAAATTCATATTTAAAAGGGAAGAAAATTTTTCTAAAAAAAGATGAAGTATTGGTCTTTAATCAATTTTTAGTTCATAAAAGCGGATTTAACTCATCTAATAAACCTAGAGTTAGTATTCAACTGAGATTTAATGATCTTTTTAGTTTAGAAAAAATCACAAGTAGTTTTAAATTTGCTAATAGCGAATTTGTTATAAATAAACAAAAAAAATTATAATAAATTTTTTGAATTTTTACCGAAGTTAAAAAGCAAATCAATTATCGACAAATGGCTTTGAAATTCTCTCAAATTTTTTTGATTATATTTTTTACAGATGTAGTTAATAAATGAAATTTCTATATTCTGTGATTTTAGTAATTCTCCTTTACCTAAATAATCTTTTGTTCTTTCTGGTGTTAAATAGAATGAACCGCCTGTAGCTTTTAATAAACCTAATATTTTTTGTGTTTTTTTTTGTTTAATCTTAAAACTTGACGAGTATTCAAATTTTGTTTTTATTCCTATATAAGCACAAATATTTTTGATAAGTGAGCAGTTTAGATCTACCAATTTCTTTTCATTTTTTTCTAAAATGTCTTTTATGATAATGTAAATTTCATCAAAAAAAGGGTGATTTTTATAATTTAAATAAATAGTTCTTAAATGTTTATTAACCCAATCTGTGTCGTAGTTAATTTGAACTTCGTTAATTAATTGATCAAATTTATTTTTTCTATTCACAGGAACTGATATCAGTTTAGGCAATTTATTTACTAGAATTTTATTTCTTGATTGAAAACATCTTGTCTCAAATTGAACATCATCAAGAAAGATAAACAAATCACTATCGAGAATCATCTTAAAATAACCTGTCCAAGGTAAGTAGGTTGGTTGCATGATTGACACTTTCATTTTTTATTTTTTGCTCTAACTAAAAAATATTCCAACTCTGTTCCCATTAAATTTTCAAATGAAATTCCAATTTCAATATTTTTGAAGTGTTTTTTTAAAACTGATTTTAAGTATATTTTGCTATCAAAGTAAAAAAAGATTTGATCTTTTATAAAATGCCATTTTTTTAGACTATACACATTTTTAGAAACTTTTATGGCATTTTTATACGAATAATGCTTAGGAGCAACTGTGATTAAAATTATATCTCCATTTGTTTTTAGTACTCTCGAGTACTCTTGAAAAGCTAAATTAATGTCATGTAAACTTCTTTCATACTGAATAACATTCAGTGACATCACTAAATCAAAATAGTTTCTCTTAAAAGGCAGATTTTGATTATTGCCTTCTCTTATGTCAGCGTTAATCTTATTATTTTTCAAAATTTTTTTTATTTTGTTAGCACTTTTTTTTGTAACTTCTGTGCCGTAAAGTTTCGATTTAAAATTTTTGAAGATTGTGAAATTATTACCAAAACCACATCCAATATCCAAAACAGTAGAATTTTTTTTTAACTTAATTTTTTTTCTTAGAAAATTACCATAAATTAATCTTGTTAAAGTTTCATTTGGCCACTTCGGAAAGTTTTTTCTATTAATAAAAAATTTCTCCCACTCACGAAATTCATATTCATTCTTACTAAACATATTTATTTAATATTTTTTAAAATATCGTACCCACATTTAGTATTAACTCTTTCTCTCTCGGAATTTGGTGGAATAGAACAATAGCCGAGTATTTGTTTTTGTTTGTTTGAGAGTTTACTTAATATGTTTTTTGGTATTGTTTCGGTAATATTAACCTGTTGTTTTAACCACCATTGAGTAAACAAAACATTCATTAGCCATCTGCTTTTTTTGGTTTTGTTTTCAGTTGTCCCGTGCCAAATTCTGCTATCTAAAATTAAAACATCTCCCTTATTGGCAGTTATTGTTTTTACATTTTTTAATTCCCTGTCAGTATAATTTCCACTTAAATGCGATCCTGGTACAACAACAGTTGCACCATTTTTTTCATTCATATCTTCTAAAACAAATAATACTAAAATCGAAATAGGTATAGATCCTTGAAATGGAAACATTGAGTCTATATGTAAATCCAATTTATAACCACTTGATCTAGCAGTAAAACTACCAACGATATAATTTGGTAAATTTTTTGGTAACATTCTATAGTATGGATCATTAATTAAAGGTTTTAGAAACTTCTCAAGATTGTTGTTAGAAATTAAATCTGTGAATATTTTGTTTCTCTCGGGTAGATTATATACTCTAAGATCTTTTTTATCTCTTGCAGGAAGTCCTTTTAAATCTTTTGTTTCTATACCTATTTTTTTATGCTCTTTTACAACTCTATCTAACAAAATTTTTCTAAATTTCGGCAATATAAAATTATTAACTTTGGTAAAGCCAAAAACATGAATATTTTTCAGATGTTGTTTAAATTCTGTTTTATTTATTTTTTTTAACATTTTTATACAATCTATGTTTATACATAGTTTTTATAATATTCAAATCATCATACGTATCAACATCGAATGATTGAAAAAAATTTAATATAACTGGCATAAAGTCGAAAGACTTATTATATCTTAAGCATTTTTTAAAATATTTTATTTTCCACCCAGCAAGTATACCAACTTCAAAGTATGTTTTAGGTAAACTTTGAGACGGCTTGTTGGTATGGTTTTTAAAAAAAGGAGTTAATTTGTTATTTTTTATCCTATAATACCAGTAAAAAGGAACTCTGCTTTTACCAACTGTCGTAAAAGCATTACAATTTTTTTTCATCATAAGATTATTTGCCTTAACAAAAATTTCTTTATCTATTAAAGGGGAGCAAGGAAGCATCATCCAGATTTCATCGTATTTTTCTCCTAATTTTTCATAATTACTTAAAACATATTTTAGAACTCTGGTTAGTGGAGTTTTGTCTGTACTTAGATTTTGGGGTCTTACAAAACTATTTTTTTTTTCTAAATTATATTTAACGCTAATTTTTGGATCATTTGAAGATACATGAATAGTATTGAATAATCTAGATTTTAAGGCTACATTCAATCCATATTCAATAATTGGTTTCCCATAAAAATTCAAAAAATTTTTATTTTTAATCCTTTTTGATCCTTTCCTTGCAGGAACAACTAATAATCTTCTTTTCATATTTTTGTTGGATAAAATTTATATATCTAAGTTTGATATTAAGCTCCATTTTCCTGAAATACTGCCCCATAAAGTTTTTTTACTTCTATTAACTTTATCTACCTTGTGTTCCAGATCTGGTCTGTGAAGGACGATTGACCCTAAAGAAAGTTTAGCATCAATATCATGCCAATTTTTTTTTATTTTAACCTTTAAGCCTCCACTTTTGTAGTCCTTAAATTTTTCAGATAGTGGAGTAATAACTTGAATTGAATGTTTTCCTAAGACCTTGTCAGTATGTTTAGACATATATCCTCCACCTATAGGATAATGTTTAATTGTTGGTCTGGAGATGTAACCTTTTCCGTTATTTGATTTACGGTACTCTTTTTTTTTTATTTTAAGCAAAGAATTTCTTATTTCATCTATTTGATCAGTTATTTCAAAGAAGGATTTGAAATTTTTGTCATTTCTAGATGGTCTAAATACATGGTTGACGCATTTTACTCTCATTTGAGGATGTTCATCATCAATACGGTGTAAAGATTTTTTAATAAATGCGAAGTTTGACATTTTTTTATTTGGTTTATTTTTTTTTCCAAACTCAAAAGTTTTATTTTTAATCTCTTTTAATTTTAATGGGTCTAATATATTTTTTAATATTACAACTTGTTTCTTTTTTAAAGAGACTTGGAGTTTTTTCAAATATTTTTTTGGAATTTTTTTTTTATTCGAAATTTCTAACGTTATTATATCCATAATTAAATTTTATTTGTTTTATATCTTTAAATTTAGTTTTGCAAGGGCTATACCTGTCTTACCATAACCATTTCCATTATAAAACATTAATAACTCATTATTTCTTTTTACAACATGTGGATACGCTAGCATATCTTTTTCCCAATTATTTCTTTTATCATTTAAAGATTTGCAACAATTATCAAATCTTTTCCATTTTTTTCCATTTTTCGATACAGCTAAACCTATTTTATATTCTTGATTTATTGACTTATAACAATACCACATAAAGTATAGATTTTTTAATTTTATCACAGAAGGTCTTGCAATTGCGAATTCTGAATTAGATTTAAAATTTAGACAAACTGTACCAGATCTTATCCAATTTATACCGTCTTTAGACTCTGCATACTTTATATTATATTTGGGTAACGTTTGGTTATTTTTTTGTTTGATCCATCCTTCACCAGAAACATACCACATTTTATAGATATTTTTTTCTTTGATTATACTTAACGTTGCTGTCAAATAAGGATCTATTTTTGATCTATCTAGGATAGGGTAATTTCCAATCTTTTTAAATTTTTTTGAATTTTTATTTTTTATCGCTAAACCTATAAATAATGATAGTCTCACACTTCCCGCAGGTCTCCAACCAACATAAAATAGCATTTTTTTATTATTTTTATTCAATACCCAGGTTGGAGTTACACCTGTTTCATCAAATTCTCCCAATTTTCCTGGATTTAAAATAATTTTAGAATCTATTTTTTTTACTAACTCTTTTTTTTTAAGATTTAAATTACAACTTACGATGTGTGACCTATTTTTTTTATCTCTAATGCAAAAATATATTTTAAATTTATCTTTTGAAATTTTTTCAGCGTAAGGAACTGCAACATGACTATTCATCCATTTTTTTTTAAATGAAGGTCGAATTACTATTCCTAGTTTCTTCCAACTATCAAATTTTTTTATAAACGAATATTGTATATTCATGTAATCCATAATGATGATTTATTATAAATTTATTTCCTAGATGGTTGCTAATTAAGTCTGTTATTTTTTTTAAACTCGGATAATAATTTCTTTTATTTTTCCAATCAACATATTCTGACATCACATTAAAAGCTAAACCAACTTTAGTTTTACTCCACGATGTTTTTAAAACACTTTTAAGAAACCCGAACATCTTAGAATTAGAATAACTTCCTTTCTGGGTAAAAAGTCCATTAATAATCATATAATCAACTTTAGGTAATTTTCTATAATCTGATAAAATATCTAAACAATAATAATAATTTTGCGGATATTTCGACTTAGATATCATTATCATTTTTTCAGAAAGATCTAAACCAATATACTTTAGTTTAAATTTTTTGGAATTTAGATAATAATACAAATCAGAAAACCCACAGCCAAGGTCTATGACTGATTGAGTTTTTTTTGACTTTAAAATTAATTCTGACATAATTTTGTATCTAATAATCGCATCTTTTTTATTTTTCCAACCTACACCCTTATTATTCAGACCAAAAACTTTTAAGTTATTTTCATAGATTTCTTTTAAGCCGTTCAGAGATTTTTTCATAAATTTGTTAATTTATTAACTAATTTTTTTTCTTCAAATTTTTTTGATATTTTATAACAATTATTCTTTATTTCTCTTCTTAATTTTTTATTTGTAATAAGAATTTTTAATTTTTTATTTAATAAACTGATATTATCTACCACTAAACACAGTTTTTTATAATTTAATCGTTTATTAATCCTGCTTTGATCTTTATTTAAGTTTATAACTATACATGGTATTGAATTTAGCATGCATTCAAATTTTGACATTCCTCCACTTACAATTGCTAAATCTATTTTGTTATAAAGAACATTCGGTCTTAAAGTTCTTTTTAAAATTGTAAAATTATGATGCCTAATTTTCATTAAATTTTTTTTTAGTTTAGCATTTACAATCTTAATATTTAGTTTGTGATTTAATTTGATTGAATTTATGACAGAAATGATATCTTTTAAGGTTTTATTTTTTATAGTGGCTCCCATATTTATTAAAATACTTTTGCGCCCATTTTTATTTGTTATTTTTTTATACGGATAATAAAGATACTGAAGTCCACTAAGTATTTTTTGTTTTTTCTTCAGTTTTTTTAAATTTAAATAATCTGGATATGGCCTGTAGGTTAAAGCAAAATTAAATTTGTTTGATATAATATTATCCCAACAAATTGTTTTATTCATAATATTTTTCAACTTGCTTAAATATTTTTCATATTTAGTTTTTTTACAGTAAAAATTATCAATATCTAATATCAAATAGTCATACTTTTTATTTTTGAACATTTTTAAAATTAAATTTGTTTCCTCAATTAATGTGATATTTTTTTTTAAAAAAATGAAATTGATTTTTTTGTTTTTTACTAGATTAATTTTTTTCTCTTTTTTAATTAGTATTGTGATCTCATGTTTATATTTTATTAATAATTGGCCTAAATTTATACTCCTATAAACATGCCCTAAACCAACTTTGTCATTGTAATCAACTCTAATTAAGAATTTTTTTTTCAAATTATTTTATATCTTTCCACTTTAATGGTTTTCCTTTGGAAAGATCTTTGTTTATTTTTAAACCCTCAACCAATTTCAGATATCTCGATTCAATTCCTTTTTGTGGTTTTTGATTTTCTAAAAAAGCAAATTTAATAGTTTGATTTTTTTTTATATTTTTCTTAATATAAATTCCGCTTTTTCTACAAATATCTAACTCTTCTTGTAAAGGAAATTTATTATGATAGCCCAACATATTTTCAATTGATCTTATATTTTTTACCATTTCTTTTAACTCATTTGGCTCAATAGCAAATGAATGATCCGGCCCTTTTAGACTTCTACTGAGGGTAAAATGTTTTTCAATTATTTTAGCACCCTTCGCTGCGGCTGCAACCGATGTCAATATGCTTAATGTGTGATCTGAAAAACCGATTGGTAAATCAAAAATTTTTTTATAGTCATCTATTACGTTTAAATTAACTTGATAATCCTTTGTAGGATAAATAGACGAACATTGCAGTAATGCAATTCTTTTGTTATTATTTTTTTTAATTATTTCTAAAGCTTCTAGAATATCAATATAATTGGAAATCCCCGTAGATATTATTAAAGGAATATTTTTTTTTGAGACAAAATTTATTAATTTTAAATTGAATGTTTCTGTTGATGCAATCTTAATTGCACCAACTTTAATTTTTGTTAATAGTTCGCAAGCTTCTTCATCAAACGGGCTAGCTAAAAAATCAATACGTTTTTTTTGACAGTATTTATTTAACTTGTTAAGCCATTCTCTTTTAAATTCGAATTTCTTCAAATATTTATAATCTTTCGTATTTTTTTTAACAAAATATTCAGATCTAAATAATTGAAATTTAATAGCATTTGCACCTGCGTATTTTGCAGCATCTACTAATTTTATTGCCTGATTAAAATTCCCGTTGTGATTTGATCCAGCTTCAGCAATTATGTAAATTTTTTTAGAACCTATATTTATATTATTTATTTTAAATGTTTTATTAAAAAAGTTGTTAAACATTAGTTCAATCGTTTAAATCCAGAATAAACAACTGGATTTTTTAAATATTTTTCAATTCTGTCTCCATCTTCACATTTTTGTATTACTTTAAAAACTTTTGATAATTCATAAAAATAGTCGTCTATGTCTTTTTTTTTATGTTCAGTCGAGGTAAATATTATATTAGATGCTAAGAATTTTTTTTTCATCATTTCTTGCGCTATTAGAGTTTTATAATTTAAATTGTTTTTACTTTTAAAAGCAAAAATTGGCACACCTGGAATTCCAGATATACTCATATTGATATTGTTTTCGGTAGCTAAATTTCTTAAATTTTGCTTTATATATTCGCTAGTTTTCTTTATAATATTCCAAGATTTAATTTTTTTCATTAATTTTAAAGTATTCAATCCAGCAACAAATCCAACTCTCTCTCCCCAAAATGAACTGCTAATAAATGAATTTTTTGCTGCATCCATTATTTCTTTTTTTCCCAAAACTGCAGCGATTGCATATCCATTACCTAAAGCTTTTCCAAACATAACCATGTCAGGAATTACTTTATAAAACTGATGAAGCCCTCCATAATTTGCTCTAAATCCCGTGGTGCATTCATCAAAAATTAAAATAATTTTCTTCTTGTCACAGAGCTGTCTAACTTTTAGTAAAAAGTTATTAGTTGGTTCAAAATTTCTTTTTACTTCCATTATTATTGTTCCTATTTTTTTTGCTGATACAATTTTTTCTAAATATTGAAAATCATTGTACATGAATGGATGAACAGTTTTTTTTAATGCTAATGGAACTCCATCAGTTGAAATACCGCTCATTAGATGGTCTTTAAGACTATTTTTATCTTTAAGATTACTAGCAACATACCAATCGTGCCAACCATGGTATCCGCAGAAAGCCACATTTTGTTTACCGGAGGCCGCTCTAGCAATTCTTACTGCTAAAGAATTTGCTTCACCTCCTCCTCTTGTAAATTTTACCATGTCTGCCCATTTATTAATTTTTAATAACTCTTCTGCTAATTTATATTCCTCATAACAATTTAAGGAAGACATTGTGCCATTCTTTATTGCCTTTATTACTGAATTATCAACGAATTTGTTAGCATAACCGAGAATATTTGTGCCAACTGCAAATACAAAATCTCTATATTTTTTATTTTCTGTTGAAGTAACACTTATTCCTTTTGCACTAATAAAATGTGATGGCCATTTTTTTGGCAACCATAACTCTGGTCTTTTTGACAAGAGTGTATTTCCACCAGGAATTATTTTACAACTTTTTTTCCATAAATTTTTCATTCAAATTTTGTCTTTTATTAGTTTGGACACTTTTTCATCAGGGCCGTATATTTGTGATTTCTCTGAAATTGCAACTGATCCATCTTTTAAATTTTTTATTACATTAGCTCCCATTCCAATCATGCATTCATTTCCTATCAATGTATCATCCTTTACAGATGAATTAACCCCAAAAAAACAATTATTTCCGATCTCACAATTTCCACTTATGACTACATGTGAACTTAAGTATGTGTGATCTTTTATAATAGAATTATGACCAATATGATTTCCGCTCCACATAAAAACATTATTTTGTATTTTTACATTTCTCTGAATATTTTGATTTTCTAAAATAAAACAATTCTCTCCTATATAAGACTTGTCAGATATGTAAGATTTTTTATGCACAAAAGAAGTAAATTTAAATCCTAATTTTTTAAGTTCTAAATATTTATTTGCTCTTATAGTGTTCATTTTTTTATAAGAAAGCGATACAAATAATTCATACAAATTTTTGTCCATTTTAAGTAACTCTGACTGTGGAATGACTGTAGTATTTTCAAAAGTTTCTTCTTTATAAAATTGATCATCAACACAGAAATATTTTACCTCTCTATCTGAAAGATAATACTTGGCTATCGATGCGAATTCTCCATTACCAAAAATGATTGTTTTTTTCATTTAAATTTTAAGAAATAGAAATATATATTATTTTCTTGAAAAATCGATAGCTTAATATATAAAAATCTTCTTTTTATGGCCTCACCTCAGTTATTAAATGTTGATACATCTATTGATGATAGGGGTGAATTGGTTTACGCGAATAAATTTAACTTCTTGTCAAAAAAAATTAAAAGATTTTACATAATCCAAAATCACCAAATTAATTTTGTTAGAGCATGGCATGGTCATAAAAAAGAAAATAAATATATTCAACCTATTAATGGATCTATTAAAGTTGTTTTAGTAAAAATAGATAACTGGATAAAACCTGGAAAAAAATTAAATTTGAAAAAATTTGTAATAAGCTCAAAAAAACCTGGCTTACTTCATATACCTGGGGGATATGCGCACGGTATTCAAACTTTATCAGCAGATACCAAATATATTGTTTACTCAAATTTTGATTTGAAACAAAGTCTTAAAGATGACTATAGATTTCCAAGTAATTACTGGGGAAATTGGAATATCAAATTCAGATAAACTATAATTAAAATTATACAAATGAATAATTATTTTTATTTAAATGAAAATAAAACTATAAAGGATGCTTTTTTTATTTTCAATAAAGCCTTTGGATGTATTCTGTGCGTTGAAGACAAAAAAAAAAGACTTGTGGGTATACTTACTGAAGGCGATTTAAGAAGAGCTATACTAAAAGGATTTTCAATTAAAGAAAAATTAAAAGAGATTATAAGTAAAAAATATACTTTTATATATATTGAAGAGCTTCAAAATAAAAAATTTGTAAAAAGTAACTTTAATGCAAAAAATTTAAACGTTTCAATTAATTTTATTCCAATTATTAATAATAATAATAACGTAATTAGAGTGCTGCCCACAACTAAAGTTATAGAAATACTAGAGGAGAAAAGCAAATTTAAAGGGACAAGCTTAAAACCAAACATTTTAATAGTCGGTGGTGCAGGTTATATTGGTACAATACTTGTAAAAAAACTATTAAGCAAAAATTACAGAGTTACGATATTAGATAAGTTGATTTACGATAAAAGTGTTATCTCTTTTTTCAAAAAAAATAAAAATCTTAAATTTATTAAAGGTGATATTTGTGATTTAAATGTACAAATTAATTGTATAAGGGATATTGATGTTGTTGTGTTCTTAGCTGAAATAGTTGGTGACCCAGCGTGCAATGCAAAACCTGAGGATGCTTTAAAAACTAATTATTTAGCAGTCTCAAGTTTTTCACATTTGTGCTCTTTATTAAATATAAGTAAATTTATATATACATCTTCATGTAGCGTATATGGTTTAGATAAAGATAATAATTTATTAAATGAACAATCGCCCTTAAATCCAGTTTCTCATTATGCAAGAATTAAAATAATGTCTGAGAAAGCATTATTATCTATCAAAAATCAAAATTTTTGTCCTACTGTACTAAGGTTAGGTACCGTGTTTGGGCCATCAATAAGAGATCGATTTGATTTAGTGGTTAACACGTTCGCAAAATTTGCATATTTTAACAAAAAAATAGATATACATGGAGGTAACCAATGGAGACCAAACATTTGTGTTGAGGATGTTGCGGATGGAATTATAGCTGTTATAAAATCTAATAAAAAAAAAGTTTCAAATGAGATATTTAATTTATCTTCAGAAAACTTAAACTACAGAATAAAAGATATTGCGAAAATAGTGAGGAAAAAATTCAAACCTATAAATATAAATTATTCAAATTCTAGACAAGATATAAGAAATTACAGGGTTTCATGTAAAAAATTTGAATTAGCAACAAATTTTAAAGCCAAAAAAACAATTGAATATGCCTATGATCTTTTTTTAAAAAAATTTAGGAAAAAATTAATTAAAAACCCAAACTTAAAAAAATATAGTAATATTGCAACTATTAAACTTTTTTCTGACAAAAATGTTTAAACCTAATAGATTTTTACCCTACTCTAGACAAAATATTAATAATCAAGACATCTTTGAAGTAAATGAGGTTTTAAAAAGTGATTTTATTACACAAGGCCAAAATATTGATAGATTCGAACAAAACTTTGCTAGATATGTTGGCGCTAAGTACGCTGTGGCTTGTGCAACAGGAACTGCAGCATTACACTTAGCTTGTTTATCGCTTGGAATAAATTCTAAAAGTACTCTAGCAACAACCCCAATTACATTTGTTGCTTCAGCTAATTGTGGGGAATTTTTAGGAGCAAAAACAAAATTTGTTGATATTGAAAAAGATACTAACTGTCTATCTGCAAGTGAACTTGAAAAATTGTTAAAAATTAAAAAAATTGATTTAGTTGTTGTGATTCATTTTGCGGGACATAGCGCTGATATGAAAAAAATTTATAATTTAAAAAAAAAATATAAATTTAAAATTATAGAGGACGCTTGCCACGCTTTAGGAGGAGAATATAACAAAACTAAAGTTGGTTCATGTTTTTATTCTGATTTGTCAACTTTTAGTTTTCATCCAGTAAAACCAATTACAACTGGTGAGGGAGGCATGGTCACAACCAATAGTAAAAAAATTTACGAAAAGTTATTAATTTTCAGAACACATGGAATTCATAAAAATTCAAAAGATTTTAAAAATAAAAGTTTTGCATTTGATAAAAATGGAAATGTTAATAGATGGTATTACGAAATGTCACATCTAGGTTATAACTATAGGATCACTGACATTCAAGCCTCGTTAGGAAATAGCCAATTAAAAAGATTAGATAAATTTACATCAACAAGAAATAAAATTGCAAAAATATATAATAGAAGTTTTAATAATAATGAGTTTATAACTACACCTAGTGTTAAAGAGAATGTTAAACATGCATACCATTTATATACATTATTGGTAGACTTTAAGGGAATTAAAAAAACTAGAAATCAAGTTATGAAAGAGTTGGCAAAATTTAATATTGGCACACAGGTACTTTATATACCAGTTTTTCTACAACCTTATTATAAAAAAAAATACAATTACAAAAACATACAATTTAAAAATTCTATTGAATATTACAATCAAGCTTTAAGTATACCATTATTTACCTCATTAAATCGTAAAGAAATTTTTTATATTATTAAAAAAATTAATGAAGTAATAAACAAATGAATATTTTCTGAAATTATAGATAAATAGTTTTAAATGTCGTTTCACAAAAAAATTAATAATGAAAGTCAGCTTTTTAAAGCATTTGAAAACTCAGAATTTAGATCTACAAAACACACAAACTATTTTTATATTTATGATGAATTACTAAAAAAGTTTTTAGACAAAAAGATTACATTTGTAGAAGTGGGTATAGCAAGTGGTGGTTCATTATTTATGTGGAAAAAATATTTTGGAAATAATGCAAGAATTATAGGAATTGATTTTAATCCTGGTGCAAAAAAATGGGAAAAATTTGGTTTTGAAATACACATAGGAAATCAATCAGATGGTAATTTTTGGAGAGATTTTTATAAAAAGGTAGGCAAGATTGATGTTCTTGTTGACGATGGGGGTCACACGAATGAACAACAAATAAGTACATTTTTAAATAGCTATATGAATATTAGCAATGATGGTTTGTTAATTTTTGAGGATACACATGCGAGTTACATGCCTGAATTTGGAAACCCATCTAAATACTCATTTATCAACTTTTGTAAGAATTTTGTAGATATGCAAAACCAAAAATCTACCTCAAAAAATTTCAATTACGGCTACCTGAATAAAGTTCATAAGATTGATTTTTTTCAATCGATCGTTGCATTTCATATAGACGATAAAAAAGCTGAGAAAAGCGACTCTATAATAAATAAAGGTAAATTAATAAATTCTGAAGATTATCGAAATAAAGATACATACATTTTATCAAATGTTGAAAAATTTAAAAATCAGCTAAAAGATCTTATAGGTAATAACTTATATAATTTAATAAAAAAAATATATCCTTATTTAAAATTTATTATTTATAAATTTAAGAACATAAAAAATAAAAAATTTTTTAAATAGATTAAAAAAAAAGCTCTTTTTTTGAAAAAAGAACATTTTTATTAAATTTAAAATTTATTTTATTATCAAGATTTTCTTCAAGTTGAAATTTGAAGATTCTATTTTTATTAAAAATTTTTTCAAAAATAATTTTTAAAAAATTATTCTTCTTTAGCTCAAAAGACTCTTTAATAACATAGATATATTTAAAATTTTTCAATTTAAGAAATTCAGATGTTTGGTTAATCCGGTTTAAAGTATCAGCTTCTATCATTAATATTTCGATATTGTTCTTATTTAGCAAATTATCCATGCCTTTAAGTACTTCCAATTCTGATCCATCAACGGTTATGTTGATCAAATTTATTAAATCAAAATATTCTGGTTTGAGAAAATTATCTATACTCACTGTTTTAATTTCATAGTCATTTTCGCCAGATTTTTCTTTTAATGGAGCGGTAAAATTATTATGAAATTTTTTAGATTGGTACATAAGAGAACTATTTTCTGAAACGCCTAAATTAAATATTTCAATATTTTTTTGATTTTCTGTGTTGAATTTTAAAATTTTAAAAATCATAGGGTGGGGTTCAAAGCATATTACATTATCGAAAATTTGGGAAAAATATAAAGATATATCCCCTATATTTGAACCAATATCTAAGTAAATATTTGTTTTTAAATTATTTTTTTTAAAGAGTGATAAGACTTTATCGATTAAGTCTTTATTATAAATTCCAAAAGTATTTATCTGATTACTATATGTAGAATTAAAAATTACAGCTAGTTCATGAGGATAAATTTTTTTAAATTCATTATGATTATGATTAAAATTAGCAATTGAAAAGTATTTAGAAAAAAATAAAAATAGATTTTTAATCATAAATTAAAAAATTTCTAAATTGGCTAAATTATCATTTTTTTTACAACAAAAAATTAATTCATCTGATTTAGCGTTATTTTCTCTATTAAAAAATATTAATTCAAAATTATCTTTGGTAATTTTTATTTTTTCAAATTTGAGATTATCGTCATATTTTTTTTTTATATAGTCTGAATTTTCAAAATCACGATGAGATGAAATCAGATAACAATCAAAATAACTATCTATTAGCAATAAAATTATATCTCTCCTGTTCATATTATCTGAATATTTAGAAATATATTCATTACTATGAAGTTCTAAAAGTATATACTTTACACTTTTTTCTAGAATATTTTTTGATCCAAGTAAAACTTTGCCCTCCACACCATGAACGTCGATTTTTAAAATATTTGGACTTATATTTTTTTTATGTAAAATATTGTCTAATGTATCACTTTGGATTTTAATTGAGTCTTTATCGTTGCCTAAACTTTTATTTAATGCAGTTTCGTTTTTAATAAAAAAATTTTCTGATTTGTCAGATAAAGTTTCATTAATAATTTCCAAATTATTAAATTTATTTTTTATTTTGCTCGTTTCAATGTATTTGCAGTAGTTTGGGTTGCTCTCTATTGCATAAACTTTGAATTTATCATCTAAAAATTTTGTTGTTAAATTAGCATAGTATCCCATATGCGACCCTATATCCATAAAAACTGGATTTTTCATATTTTTTAATAAATTTAACAAAATTTTTACTAAAACTGTTTCGTATGTTTTGTTTAAATTATGAAGTGGTAAATAAGTTGTTTGAGCTTGTAGATCATTCTTCATAATAAAAAGTTTAAATTTGTTATTTTCTATATTTAAATTTACATATCTATCCTTTGTATAATTTGAAAGTAGCAGAAGATCGTAAATTTTTTTAAATATTTTTGCTAAGAACAAATTAAACTTAACAGGAAAATTTCGAAATGAAAAAATAAAAACTTTGCTTAAGAACTCTTTAAAAAAATTTTTCATTTTTGTTATTTAATTGCTAGAAAGCATTCGAAACACATAAACTTAGAAATAGTTGAAATATCCTTAAAACCAGATCTTTTTAACATGTCTACATTTCCTTTTGTAGAAAAAGGTTCTAAAACACCTTTTAAACTATTTTTTTTTCCAAAAACCTCTGAAGCAGCAAAACCATTTTTTAGTTTAAAACTTTCATACATGCTCGTAATTTG
>CACMAZ010000007.1:0-42500 GCA_902611815.1 uncultured Pelagibacteraceae bacterium | reverse complement strand
TTTCGCGGAAAACCAGCTATCTACGAATTTGGTTGGCCTTTCACCCCTTACCACAAGTCATCCAAAGACTTTTCAACGTCAACTGGTTCGGTCCTCCAGCAAGTGTTACCTTGCATTCAACCTGCTCATGGTAAGCTCATTCGTTTTCGGGTCTAATTCATTAAACTAATCGCCCTATTAAGACTTGCTTTCGCTACGCCTACACCTAGATGGCTTAAGCTTGCTTAATAAATTAAGTCACTGACCCATTATACAAAAGGTACGCCGTCACTCTAAAAAGAGCTTCGACTGATTGTAGGCATGCGGTTTCAGGTTCTATTTCACTCCCCTAATAGGGGTTCTTTTCACCTTTCCCTCACGGTACTAGTTCACTATCGGTCACTAAAGAGTATTTAGGCTTAGAGGGTGGTCCCCCTATATTCGAGCAAGATTTCACGTGTCCCGCTTTACTCAAGAACAAATTTAAGCATTACTTCTACTGGACTATCACCATCTTTGGTTAGCATTTCCATACTATTCAAATTTTCTTAAATTTATTACTGGCCTGTTCCGCTTTCGCTCGCCACTACTAACGGAATCTCAATTGATTTCTTTTCCTCTGGTTACTTAGATGTTTCAGTTCTCCAGGTTTTCTCTTCAAACCTATGAATTCAGTTTGAAGTTACACATAAAGTGTAGGGTTTCCCCATTCGGAAATTTTCGGATCAAAACTTGCATACAGTTCCCCGAAACTTTTCGCAGTATACCACGTCCTTCATCGTCTTTTAGTGCCAAGGCATCCGCCACACGCCCTTAAACGCTTGATTTATGCACAGAAAAAAATTCTGTGTTTGAATCAAATTTTTATGGAATGTTCATTTCTTCGAACATTCATGATTGTTCATCTATTCGAACAATCGGATATAGATATTGATAATATAATTCTATTTACTTTTGAAATAACTATGTGTTTCATGGTGGAGGATAGCGGGATCGAACCGCTGACCTCCTGAATGCAAATCAGGCGCTCTCCCAGCTGAGCTAATCCCCCAGATAAGTTTGGTGGGCCGAGATAGACTCGAACTATCGACCCCACCCTTATCAAGGGTGTGCTCTAACCAACTGAGCTACCGGCCCTCATTGTATTTAAGAGAAACACAAAAAATTAAGAAGAGAAATGCGGACGGTCAACATTAACCTGTTAAATATTTAGAATAAAATTAAAAAACTTTATTCATCCTTAGAAAGGAGGTAATCCAGCCGCAGGTTCCCCTACGGCTACCTTGTTACGACTTCACCCCAGTCGCTGACTATACCGTGGTCAAAGTTTTTAACCTTTGCCTTAAGGTAGAACCAACTCCCATGGTGTGACGGGCGGTGTGTACAAGACCCGGGAACGTATTCACCGCGGCGCGCTGATCCGCGATTACTAGTAATTCCAGCTTCATGTACTCGAGTTGCAGAGTACAATCCGAACTGAGGCATTTTTTTAGGATTTGCTTAACGTCGCCGTTTTGCTTCCTATTGTAAATGCCATTGTAGCACGTGTGTAGCCCAACACGTAAGGGCCATGAGGACTTGACGTCATCCCCACCTTCCTCCAGCTTATCACTGGCAGTTCTTTCAGAGTGCCCAACTAAATGATGGCAACTAAAAGTGAGGGTTGCGCTCGTTGCGGGACTTAACCCAACATCTCACGACACGAGCTGACGACAGCCATGCAGCACCTGTGTTTCGTCCGGCCGAACCGAAAACTTTAATCTCTTAAAGTCGCGACGAACATGTCAAGTGTTGGTAAGGTTCTGCGCGTATCTTCGAATTAAACCACATGCTCCACTACTTGTGCGGGTCCCCGTCAATTCATTTGAGTTTTAACCTTGCGGTCGTACTCCCCAGGCGGTGTGTTTATTGCTTTCGCTGCGACACTGAAAATAAATTTCCAACGTCTAACACACATCGTTTACGGCATGGACTACGAGGGTATCTAATCCTCTTCGCTACCCATGCTTTCGTTCCTCAGTGTCAGTAATGATCCAGAAAGCTGCCTTCGCAATTGGTATTCTTTCTAATATCTACGAATTTCACCTCTACACTAGAAATTCTGCTTTCCTCTATCATACTCTAGCTAAAAAGTTTTGATGGCAGTTCCAGAGTTAAGCTCTGGGATTTCACCACCAACTTTTTTAACCACCTACGAACTCTTTAAGCCCAGTAATTCCGAACTACGCTAGGTCCCTTCGTATTACCGCGGCTGCTGGCACGAAGTTAGCCGGACCTTCTTATTCGGGTACAGTCATTTTCTTCCCCGACGAAAGAGCTTTACAACCCAAAGGCCTTCTTCACTCACGCGGCATCGCTGCATCAGGGTTTCCCCCATTGTGCAAGATTCCCTACTGCTGCCTCCCGTAGGAGTTTGGGCCGTGTCTCAGTCCCAATGTGGCTGATCATCCTCTCAAATCAGCTATTGATCATTGTCTTGGTAGGCCATTACCCCACCAACAAACTAATCAAGTGCAGGCTCATCCATTGGCGCATAAAGCTTTCTCCGTAAAGACTTATGAGGTATTAGCACAAGTTTCCTCGTGTTATTCCTCACCAAAGGGAAGATACCTACATGTTACTCACCCGTCTGCCACTAAGTATTGCTACTTCGTTCGACTTGCATGTATTAGGCGTGCCGCCAGCGTACGTTCTGAGCCATGATCAAACTCTCAAGTTTAAAAACGGCGCACACTAGCTTCCATATAAATCTAAGAATAAATTTATATGTAGTTGAAGTGTGTACGACAAATTTTGGTAACCTTAACCGTCCACACTTCTCTTCTTAAATTTCACGTTTTAAATAGCTAATTAGGCAAAGCCTAATAATAACAATAATTTTATTGTTTGGAAAAAATGCTTATAGTACAAATTTGCTCTAAATCAAGAATTATGATTGAAAAAAAAGACAAAAAAAGCAGTAAAAACAGGGTTTTTTGATGTTAAAATAACTCAAATCAAAATAACTAAAAAAAATGAATTTTATTCAACTAAAAATTGTTAGTTTCTTTAAGAAAAATCTAGAAATTTTTTTATTAGTAATTCTTTTAATAATTACTATTTTTATTACACAACTGTACAATTCTAATACAAAAAAAATTCAAAGAGATTATCTAGAAATTATAAGAAATTCGTATTTCAAAAAATCAGTCAACTATTTTTTTTCAAATTTAAAACCAAAATTTGAAGATATTGAATATAAAATAAAAAACGGAGATACTCTTGTTAACATATTAGATAGTTTTTCAGTTGACAAAAAAGACATTCAAGAAATTGTTAAATTATTAAAAGAAAATGGGACACAAAACTTATATCAAAACAAGATACTCAAAATAACATTAGAAAATAATGGAAACTTGACAGGAGTATCTAATATCATAATTCCCGTAAGTAAGTCGAGAAAATTCCAAGTTTATAAAGATTATGAACAAAATACTTTTCTTAAAAATGAAATTATCACTAACTTAGAAAGAAGAATAATTTTAAAAGAAGGTACAATTAAATCAAGTCTATATAAAAGTGCAACACAAGAGAATATCAGTCCAAATATTATAATAGAATTTGCAAGACTTTATGGTTTTCAAGTTGATTTTCAACGAGATATAAGAAAGAACGACTCCTTTCAATTAATATATGAAACTTTTGTTGATGAAAATGAGAAAGTTATCGAAAATGGAAATATTCTGTATGCAAACTTAATTTTACGTGGTCAATACAATCAATTATATTACTATCCTAAAAAAAAGTTTGATGGTCATTACGATGAAAATGGAAAGAGCGTCAAAAAAGCATTAATGAAAACTCCAATTAATGGAGCAAGATTGTCATCATCTTTTGGTATGAGGAAGCATCCGATACTCGGTTATAATAAAATGCATAAGGGTACAGATTTTGCTGCACCAGAGGGTACACCGATTATGGCATCTGGTGATGGTGTAATAATTAAAGCTGGCTGGTGTGGTGGCGGAGGTAATTGTGTAAAGATAAAACACAACAAAACTTATCAAACTATATATGCGCACATGAAAAATTTTTCTAACCTAGCTATTCCAGGGAATAGGGTTAAACAAGGTCAAGTAATAGGTTACGTCGGATCAACTGGAATGTCTACAGGTCCTCATCTCCATTATGAGGTAATAGAAAATGGAAAAAAAATAAATTCTCAACTTCTTAAACTTCCACCAGGAAAATCTTTGGAAGGAAATCAAAGAAAACAATTTGAGATAGTTAGAATAAAAACAGATGTACTAAAATCTGATTTAGTTTCAAATTTTTAAACTGTTTCTATAGAAGTTTGGGATTTGTCTTTTTGTTTTTCTTTTTGTTCAATTGAGATTCTTAAAAAGTGGTCTGCGTACTGATAATAATTTTCTGACAGAATTTTATCTCCATTAGATAGAGCTTCTCTTGCTAGTTCATTATACTTTAATATTAATTTATCTACATTTCCATTATTTCTATTATTTTTTCTTCTAAATCCATTTTCTCTATTGCCAAATTCTGAGTTTAATCTGCTAATATCGTTAGATCTCTTAAAAGATCTATCTTGCATATTTCTATTTCTAATTCTTTTTTGATTATTTTTAAAAGGTCTCATTACTTTGTTAAGAAATTTTTGTAGATACTATACATCTATCATATTTTGAAAAATCTTTAATTGTTTTATTTATATAAAAATTATGTTTTTTTAATATTTTAAACACTTTGTATTTTTGATTACTTCCAATTTCAATAATTAATTTTCCATTTATTTTCAGTAATTGTGAAGCTTTTAATATCACCTTAACTAATATTTCAATTCCATCAATTCCTCCATCTAAAGCCTTTAATGGTTCATAATCACTAACGCCCAAATATTTTAGCTGATGTTTTTCAATATAAGGAGGATTGCTTAAAATTAAATCATATTTTCCTGAATTAAAATTGTCAACATCTGTTTTTAAAATTTTGATTCTATTATTAATATGATGTAATTTTGCATTATATTTAGCTATTTTTAATGCTCTAGAGCAACAATCTATACCAATAGCTGAACAATATTTTCTCTCTTTTAAAACTGATGTAATTAAACATCCCGAGCCTATCCCAATTTCCAATAATCTTTTTTTTTGATTTTTAGAAATTATATTTAAAGACTCCTCAACTAAATGTTCGGTCTCTGGTCTTGGAACAAGAACATCTTTATTTACATAAAATTCGTTTTTCCAAAATTCTTTTTTTTTTGTTATGTATGCTATTGGTTCATTTTCTTTTCTTCTTTTTATTTTTGAGAGAAAGTTATTAAACATCAAAATACTTATCTTTTGATTAAGGTTTAGTATTAATTTTTCTCTAGAAATGTTCAAACTTTCGCACAGCAAAAGTTCAGCATCAATTTTATAGCTATTTTTTTGATTAAGTTTCAATATATTATATCCTTCATTTAATGCGTAAAATAAATTCATTTTTCTAGGTTCCTTAATTCTTCGTCTTGTGCATGTAAATTCAGGCTGTCAATCATCTCATCAAAAACCTCGCCTTCTAAAAAATCTTCAAGTTTATGTAATGTCAAATTTATTCTGTGATCAGTGACCCTTCCCTGTGGAAAATTATATGTCCTAATTCTTTCTGATCTGTCTCCAGTACCAATTTTATTTTTTCTATCTTTAGATCTTGCATCTTCCAATTTTTTTCTCTCAAACTCGTAAATTCTAGACCTCAATATCTTAAGACCCTTTTCTTTATTTCTAATTTGTGATTTTTCATCTTGTTGACTTACTACTATACCTGTGGGTATATGAGTAATTCTAACTGCAGAGTCTGTTGTATTAACGCTTTGCCCCCCGGGTCCGCTGCTCCTAAAAACGTCTATTCTCAAATCTTTGTCATCAATTTTTACATCAACTTCCTCTGCCTCTGGCAACACTGCCACTGTAGCGGCTGATGTGTGCACTCTCCCTTGGGTTTCAGTATCAGGAACTCTTTGAACTCTATGGACTCCGCTCTCAAATTTAAGTACAGAGTAAATATTGTTTCCTTTAATAGTTGCTATTACCTCTTTTAATCCACCAGCCTCACTTTTTGAAATGCTTATTAATTCTAACGACCATTTTTTTTTGTTACTTATTTTTTCATACATTTTAAACAAATCTGCTGCAAATAAACTTGCCTCTAGTCCACCTGTTCCAGCCCGAATTTCTATTATTGCATTTTTTTTATCTGCATCGTCCTTCGGAAGTAAAAATAATTTCAATTTTTTCTCATTTAAAATTTTCTTTTTTTTAAGATCTTCTATCTCTATTTTAGCTAAATCTTTCATTTCTTGATCTGATCCAGGATCATTTAATATTTTTTCTAAGTCGTTTACTGCTACATCATAAGATAAATATTGCTTCGCATTAATTAAAACTTCATTTAAATCTGAATATTCTTTTGAAATTTTGGCAAAATTTTTTTTATCTATCTTGTCTGATGACAATTTATTTTCTAATAATTCATGCTTAGAGATAATTTCTCTTACTTTATCGACTGGTATCATTATTTATTTTTTATTTAAAATCTCAGCTTCTTTTTTTTCTATAATTGAAACCACTTGAGAAATTATTTCTTCATTTTTTATCTTTTTATTTTGAATACCATTTAAATACAACATGTTGCTGTCTTTTCCTCCACCTGTTATACCTATTTCAGTTTGGGAGGCCTCACCAGGTCCATTAACCACACAACCTATTATAGATAAAGTTATTGGTGTTTTTATGTGTGCTAATTTTTCTTCAAGCTTTTTTACAGTTTCTATTACATCGAAACCCTGTCTTGCGCATGAAGGACAAGAAATTATTTTAACACCTCTAGATCTTAAATTTAAAGATTTTAAAATTTCGTTTCCAATTTTAATTTCTTTAACTGGATCATCAGATAGAGATACTCTTAGGGTATCCCCTATGCCCTCAAGCAATAAAACGCCTAACCCGATAGAAGATTTTACACTACCTGGTATAAAGCTTCCAGATTCGGTAATTCCCAAATGAAGTGGGTAATCTGTTTTTTTTGATAGCTGTCTATATGCTGCTATTGACAAAAAAACGTCTGAAGACTTTACGCTAATTTTAATCTGATCAAAGTTATTGTCCTCTATTAATTTTATATTTCTAAGAGCGCTATCGACTAAAGCTTCGGGGCAAGGCTCCTTATATTTTTCAAGTAGATCTTGTTCTAAAGATCCTGCATTTACTCCAACTCTTATTGAGCAGCCATTATATTTTGCAGATTTAATTACTTCTTTCAACTTATCATTATTTCCAATATTACCTGGATTTATTCTTAAACATTTTGCACCGTTATCTGCGGCTTCTAAAGCTCTTTTATAATGAAAATGAATGTCAGCAATTATAGGTACCTTAGAATGTTTACAGATTTCTTTTAAAGCTTTAGTCGAGTCTTCATCTGGGCAAGATACTCTAACTAGATCTGCTCCTTCATTAACAAGATCATCAATTTGTTTTAATGTTGCTTTTATGTTGGTAGTGAGTGTATTAGTCATTGATTGTACTGATATAGGGTTTGAGCCGCCAATTTTGACACTTCCTACATTTATTTCTTTGGATTTTCTTTTAAAAATATCTCTGTAAGGTCTTAAGCTCATAAATTATTATTCAATTTAAATTCTTGATGTAGTATTTCAACAGATTTTTTTAAATTTTTCTTATTAATTAAAACGGATATTTTAATTTCAGAAGTAGATATAACCTCAATATTTATTTTTTCTTTTGCTAGCGCTTTAAACATTCTATAGGTAATTCCTGGTGTAGTTATCATTCCTACACCAATAATAGATACTTTTGAAACATTTTTATTTACTACCAATTTTTTAAATTTGATTGATCTATTATTTTCCAATATTTTTCTAGTTTTTATTAAATCCTCTAATTTAATAGTAAATGTCAAATCTGTCTCTCTGCTGTCAGCTGATATGTTTTGAACTACCATGTCTACATTAATTGAATTCTCATAAAGAGGTTTAAAAATAGACGCTGCTACACCAGGTTTATCTTTAACTCCAATCAATGTAATTTTTGAGTCATTTTTAGTGAACGAAATGCCTCTTATTGTATTTTTACTAATGATATTTTTTTTCCTTGTTATGGTAGTTCCAATTTTTTTTGAAAAAGTCGATCTAACATCGATCTCAATTCTATTAAGTCGTGCTTCTTGTATTGATGCGGGTTGCATAACTTTTGCACCAAGCGAAGCCATTTCTAACATCTCTTCGTAAGATATTTTTTTTATTTTTTTCGCAGATTTTATTAAATTCGGATCAGTTGTATAGATGCCTTCTACATCTGTATAAATTATGCATTTTTCAGCTTTAAAAAACTTTGCACACAATATTGCGCTTGTGTCTGATCCTCCCCTTTCTAATGTAGTTATTCTAAAATCGGAGTTTACTCCCTGAAATCCTGTAACGATTGGTATTCCTCCTGATTTAAGATAATCAATCAACTTATTTTTTTTTATTTTAACAATCCTTGATGAACTATAATTACCCTTGGTCAAAATTGGCAATTGCCATCCTAACCAGGATCTAGACTTAAAACCTAGTTCATTAAGTTTACCAGCTATTAAAGCACATGAAATTTGCTCACCAGTTGACAAAATTACATCTTTTTCTTCATTAGGAAAATTTTTCGAAATTTTTTTTGTTTTTAATAGCAATTCGTTTGTAACACCGCTCATAGCTGAAGCTACAACGATTACTCTATATTTTTTATTTATATAAGAAGTAATTATTTTAGCTACTTTTGCAATTTTTTTTAGGGTCCCAACTGAAGTTCCCCCGAATTTTAAGACAATAATTTTCATTGCTATATGTTATTTAAATTTTATATTTAGGTAAATATTATCATAAATAATAAGTCAACTATCAATGAAAAATATTACTGTTAATAAAAAAGAAATCGATAAATTTTCAAAATTAGCCTCAGAATGGTGGGACCCAAATGGAAAATTTAAACCATTGCACAGATTTAATCCTGTCAGGCTAAATTATATTAAAAAAAGTATTTTAGATAAATTAAAAAAAAGAAGTAGTGGCAAGTCTCTTAAGAATATAAAGGTCTTAGATATAGGTTGTGGTGGTGGTTTACTTTGCGAACCTTTGTCAAAATTGGGTGCGAAAGTAATTGGCATAGATGCTTCAGAAAAGAATATTAAAATTGCGAAAACTCACGCAAAAAAAAGTAAATTAAAAATAAATTATTATTGTGCGTCTCCAGAAAATTTTATTTCTAAAGAGAAATTTGATGTTATTTTAAATATGGAAATTGTAGAACATGTTGAAGACGTAAATTTATTTCTAAAAGAAAGTTCTAAGTTTTTAAAAAAGAATGGAATCATGTTCATTGCAACATTAAATAAAACCTTAAAATCTTACATATTTGCAATATTAGGTGCTGAGTATATTTTGAGATGGTTGCCAATTGGCACTCATGATTGGAATATGTTTATATCACCTGATAAACTTGTGAAAATATGTGAAAAAAACTCGTTATCATTAGATGAAATTCTTGGTGTAAAGTATAATGTTATTTCAGGGGATTGGGATTTTTCTACCGATGATGATGTAAACTACATAGCAAGGTTTAAAAAAATTTAATTATCTTTATCATCTATCCAGGGGAACGATTGGGTCTCTATACCTTCTTCATTCAAATCTGCAATCTGTTCTTTTGTTGCATTTCCAAATATCCCTTTTGTTTTTTTGCTACTGTTATAATGTAATGACCTTGCCTTATATGCAAAACTATCCCCAACATTTTCAAAATTGTCTTTAATAAAATTCTGAAATTCCAAAATTTTTTTTTTTATTTTTTTATTTTTTTTTATGTCATTTCCATCTTTAAAATTTAAATTTAGTAAGTTAGGTGCCATTATAGTTTTGCTAATATCTTTAGAATTACAAAAGTGACAATTAAGATATTCTTTTTTTCTGAGTTTTTCATATTCAAGAGATGATGAAAACCAACTATCAAACGATTTAAAACAATTGTTACATTTTAATCTATATTTAATCATTATTTAGCTTCTGTAGTCAGAATTAATTTCTAAATATTTTTTTGTTAAGTCCATTGTATAACAAGTAAATTTTTTTTTGCCCAAATTAATATCTACTATGATATTTATGCTATCACTTTTCATGTACTCCTTAACATCATCTTCTGAATAGCTTTTAGCAATTTGACCTTTTTCGAAAACTTTGTGATCCCCTAATATTAAATTTATAGTATTGACGTTCAAATCAACATCATTTTTTCCAACAGCCATCATTATTCTCCCCCAATTAGGATCTTCTCCGGCAACTGCAGCTTTAACTAGAGCAGAGTTAGCAATTGAAAAAGCTATTTTTTTTGCATCTTCCTCAGTTTTGCAATTTAGTACGTCTATTTGGATAAACTTTGATGCGCCCTCGCCGTCACTCACCACTCTTTTGGCTAAGTTTAACAATACATTATTGACTGATTTATCAAAATCTTTCAAATTCTTATCGTTAACGTTTGTTATGTTTTTATTTTTTGCAACTCCCGTAGAAAAAATTGTTATCATATCATTAGTGCTCGTGTCTCCATCGCACGTAATTGCATTGAATGTATTATATATATTTTTTTTTAAAATTTTTTTTAAAATACTAGAAGATAAATTTGCATCTGTAAAAATATACGCAAGTGTTGTGGCCATATTAGGAAAAATCATACCCGAGCCTTTTGCTATACCGTAAATCTTAACTTTCGTATTACCTATTTTACATTCTTCCATAGCAAGTTTTGGTTTTAGGTCTGTTGTTAAAATGCTCATAGCAGATTTAATCCATAAATATTTATTTTGTGTATATTTTATTTTATCAACTAAACTTTTAATAGATGACTTAATTTTTATATGGGGAAACGGTTCTCCTATAGTGCCTGTACAGCCGAATATAATCTCTTTAGGGGTTATTTTTTTCGGGTTGTCTTCATCTAATTTTTGTTTGTGTGTTAATAACCTCGCAGTCTCTTCAGCAATATCCTTTAAGGAATTATAACCTTTTAAACCTGTTAAACAATTTGCATTTCGTGCGTTAACTATAAGTGCTTTAATTTTTTTACTTTTAATTGACATATTCCATTTAATATTTTCTGAAATTATTTTTGACTGGGTATATACAGATGCATACTCTGCCCCGTTTCTGAAATAAAATAGTACAAGATCATCCCTGCTGTTGTTGTATAAATTTGCTGATGTAACTGAAATTGACAATCCACCAAGGTGATCTAGGTCTTGAAAGTCTGCCATTTTTGACCTGTCTTTTTTGGAGATTAAGAAATTACTTAAATTTATTGCCATATGTTTAAATTTATTAATTTATAACTATATAATTATTTAAATATTAATGTATATGAAAAATTAAAAAATGCTAAATCCTATAAGTTTTATCAGTAGAATATTTAGAAGTAGTAATCAAAATGAGATTGATAAAATCCAACATCTTTTAAAAAGGATAAATAATCTTGAAAGTGAGGTTTCAAAATTAGACAACAAAGATTTTCCGATCAAAACCAATAGTTTAAAATCAAAACTAGTAAATGGATCCCTTAGTGATGATATGCTGTGTGAGGCTTTTGCATTAGTGAGAGAAGCATCTAAAAGACAAAGAGGGGAGAGACATTTTGACGTTCAAATATTAGGAGGCATAGTTTTACATCAAGGTAAAATTGCTGAAATGAAAACTGGTGAAGGTAAAACTATCACAATTGCTCTAGCTGCATATTTAAATTCACTGTATGGAAAAGGAGTTCATGTTGTGACTGTAAATGATTACCTTGCTAAAAGGGACTGTGAAGACATGTCAAAAATTTATAATTTTTTAGGAGTCAGTTGTGGTTTTATAAATAATTATCAAGACGATGAAGAAAGATTAAAAAATTATAATTGCGATATTACATATGCTACTAATAGCGAACTAGGTTTTGACTATTTAAAAGACAATATGAAACTTTCATTAAGTCAGATTGTTCAAAAAAATAGAAATTACGCAATAGTTGATGAAATTGATTCTTGTCTTATAGACGAAGCGAGAACACCATTGGTTATTTCGGGACAATCTGAAGATACAAGTAAGCAATATAGATCTATAAATAATTTTGTAAAAAATTTAAAGTCATCTGATTACGAAATTGACGAGAAAGATAGAACTATAATACTTACTAATAGTGGTATTGATAATATAGAAAAAATTTTAAGTAATATTGGAATTTTAAAAAATAATAATTTTTACGACCCTGCAAATCTTCATATAGTTCATCATGTAAATCAAGCTTTAAAGGCAAATTTTATTTTTAAGAAAGATAAGGACTATGTTTTAGCTGACAATAAAATCAAAATCGTAGATGAATTATCTGGCAGAATATTAGAGGGGAGAAGGTATGGGGACGGACTACACCAGGCAATTGAGGCAAAAGAAAATGTTAATATTGAAATAGAAAATCAAACCCTTGCTTCAATCACCTATCAAAACTACTTCAAACTGTATGAAAAACTATCAGGTTGTACTGGGACAGCTTTGACAGAAAGCCAAGAATTTTTTGAAATTTATAATTTAAATGTTGTATCAATTCCGACAAATAAAAAGATGATTAGGAAAGATTTTAATGATAAAATATTTAGGACTGAAGCAGAGAAACAAAAAGCAATTGTTGATTTAATTATTGAATGTAACAAAAAAGGACAACCCACTTTAGTTTTCACATCTAGTGTCGATAAATCAGAGATATACTCTGAACTTTTGAAAAAGAAATATATCGAACACACTGTTTTAAATGCAAAAAATCATGAGAAAGAAGCTGAAATTATTGCTAATGCTGGCAAATTAAATTCTGTAATAATAACAACAAGTATATCTGGAAGAGGTGTAGATATTAAACTTGGTGGTAAAAAATTTAATTCAGAAAATAAAAATAATGTTGAACTAAATGATGAGAAAAATAAAGTAAAATCACTGGGTGGTTTATATGTTATTGGCACTGAAAGAATGGAATCTAGGCGGGTTGACAACCAAGCAAGAGGAAGATCGGGCAGACAAGGAGATGAAGGAAATTCAATTTTCTTCGTAAGCCTAGAGGATGATTTAATGAGAATTTTTGGCTCAGAGTCTATCAATAATATGTTAGAAAAACTCGGACTTAAAGATGGTGAAAGTATTGATCATCCTTGGATTAATAAAGCCCTGGAGAGAGCTCAACAAAAGGTAGAGGCAAGAAATTTTGACATAAGAAAATCTCTATTAAAATTTGATAATGTGCTTAATGATCAAAGACAAGTAATTTTCAATCAAAGAAAGAAAATTTTAGGCACAGAGGAAATAACCAAATTTATAGATAAGCTTCTCGAGGATGAAACAAAACAAGTTTTAATCGAAAAAAATAAATCTGTAGATGTTGAAAAAAATAAAGTTTTGAAAGGTAAATTTGAAATTTTATTACAAAATAACGACAAAAATTATTTAAATAAAATTTTATCCTCAAGTAATAATGAAATTCATGATGCAATTAAAGGCATGTTCTTAAATAAAAGAGATTATAGAATTTCTAAAATTTCTGAGCCTGGTAACAAAGATCTTGAGAGGAAGATATTTTTGCAAATTATAGACTTAAACTGGAAGAATCATATTCAATACCTTGAACAACTTAGACAAGTAATCGGTTTAAGGTCTTACGGCCAAAGAGACCCTTTGGTTGAATATAAAAAAGAATCTTTTGAGTTATTCAAAAATTTGATGGATAAGATTAGGCAAGATACTTTGGTACTGTTGTTGAATTTAAGAATCGCTGAAGATGCCATAAAACCTAAAACAAGTGAAAAAATAATAAATAAAAATAAAAAAAAAATTGGTAGAAATGAGTTATGCTTCTGTGGTTCAAATAAAAAATACAAGCATTGTTGCGGTTCTCTATCTAAAGTATAATTGAAATAGAGATATTGATAAAATACCAAACAAAATTATTAGTGTAAAAATATAAGTCTTATTTTTTCCAAATTTTTCTTTAACATTAAAAATATTGGTAACTTTGCCGGAAAATAAATCATCAGAAGATAATAGGTTTTTTGAAAGGCCTTTGTCTCTTCCAATATTTAGATACTTATTCTTCCTATGTTCAATAATTTCTTGTCTGGACATAGTTGTCAATTCTTCTAAATTTTTACTTATTGATTTTTTTACTTTTGAAAGTGTTAATTCTCTGTCTCTGTGAGCGCCCCCGTTTGGCTCAGATATGACTTCATCAATAATTTTTAATTCTAGTAAATCTTTAGAAGTGAGTTTCATTGCAGTTGCAGCTTCTAAAGTTTTTTTAGGATCTCTCCATAATATTGATGCACATCCCTCTGGTGAAATAACTGAATAAATAGCGTTTTCGAACATTAAAATTTTACTTGATGATGCTAAGGCGATTGCTCCGCCAGATCCGCCTTCGCCTATAATTATTGATATAGTTGGAACACTTATACTTAAAGAACACTCTATCGATTTCGCTATCGCTTCTGCTTGACCTCTTTCCTCAGCGCCCACACCTGGGTATGCTCCTGGTGTATCAATAAATATTATTACAGGTAAACCAAATTTATCTGCAATTTTCATTAATCTAATCGATTTTCTGTATCCCTCTGGTCTCATCATGCCAAAATTTCTTTCTATTCTAGTATCCAAATCATCACCCTTTTCTTGTCCAATAATCATGACTGAGTGTCCTTCAAAGTTTGCTAGACCTGCAATGGATGACTTATCTTCACCAAATAATCGGTCTCCGGATAAAGGGAAAAAGTTCTCAAAAAGATTATCAATAAAAAATTTAGATTTTGGTCTCTCTTCGTGTCTGGCGACTAAAGTTGTTTGCCAAGGATCAAGATTAGAGTAAATATCTTTTAATTTTTTGTCTAAATCTGATTGCAATTTGTCAATTCTATCAGTATTAACAGAAGATATTCCTCCATTGTTATATGGATCTTTTAGTTTATCAATTTCTGCCTCAATATTTTTTATTTCGTTTTCAAAATTTAAATAGCTTTTCATGTATATTAATATTCATTATATTTAAAAAAAAGGCAATATAATGATTGCGATAATATTAACATAAATAATCCTTGTAAATATAGATTTAAATAAAATACTATAGAATCATGAATAAAAATCTAAATCAATATAAGCCTGTTAGAAAATTGTTTGTGAGCAAAGTTTTGTATAACTTTGTAAACAAGGAGCTATTGAGGAAAACAAAAATTAAACCTAAGCAGTTTTGGCATGGTTTAGACAGATCGCTATATCAATTAAGACTTAAAAATGAAAAATTATTAAATACAAGATCAAATTTACAAAATTTAATAAATCAATGGCACGTAAATAATAAAGACAAAAAATTTAATTTTAATAAATATAAAAATTTTCTTTTAGAAATTGGTTACTTAAAAAAAAAAAGTACCAACTTTAAGATACAAACTAAAAATGTTGATGATGAAATCGCAAAAATACCTGGGCCTCAGTTAGTGGTTCCTATATCTAATGCTAGATATGCTTTAAATGCAGCTAACGCTAGATGGGGTAGTTTATATGATGCTCTTTATGGAACTGATGCTATAGGTTCGGTAAAATTAGAGAACAGATATAATCCTATACGGGGAGGAAAAGTAATTAGATATTGTAGAGATTTTTTAGATGAAATTTTTCCACTCAAAAATGGATCATGGAAAAAAATTAATGATTTAAAAATAGTTAAGCATAAGCTTATTTTAAAAATGAATAATAAAATTGTAAGGCTTAAAAATATAAAACAATATAAGGGATATAGATCAGCTAATAGAAAATTGAAAGGCGTCCTTTTAGTAAATAATAATCTACATGTTGAATTAATAATAAATCCTTACGCTTTTAGTGCTAACAATGATCCTATAGGTCTTAGTGATTTAGTTATAGAGTCAGCTGTATCTACAATTATTGATCATGAAGATAGTGTGGCGGCGGTTGATGCTGAGGATAAAGTTTTAGGATACAGAAATTGGTTAGGGTTAATGAAAGGAGATTTAAAAGTAAAATTTGAAAAATTAGGAAAAAAATATGTAAGAATTTTAAATTCAGATAGAAATTATATTTCTTCTAGTGGAAAAGATATTAAGTTACATGGTAGAGCCTTGCTTCTAAATAGAAATGTTGGTCATCTAATGAAAACTCCCGCCATTCTTTTTTCAGACAAAACGCAAGTTCCAGAAGGTATATTAGACGCATTTATTACTTCAGCCGCTTGTCTTCATGACTTAAGTGCCAAAAAAAATTCGAAGGCAGGCTCTATTTATATAGTTAAACCAAAAATGCACGGTCCAGACGAGGTTTCTTTTGCAGATGAAATATTTTCAAAGGTTGAGGATGTCTTAAAACTTAAACAAAATACTATAAAAATTGGAATAATGGACGAGGAAAGAAGAACCAGTTCAAATTTAAAACAATGCATAGAAAAAGTTAAAAAAAGAGTAGTTTTTATTAATACCGGTTTTTTGGATAGAACCGGAGATGAAATGCACACCTCAATGGAGGCGGGTCCAATGATGAGAAAAGGTGATATGAAGAATTCTAATTGGATAAAGGCATATGAAAATAATAACGTAAAAATTGGATTAGAATGTGGATTTTCGGGAAAAGCCCAAATTGGAAAAGGGATGTGGGCTGCACCAGACAAAATGCAAGATATGTTAAATCAAAAAATTGGACATCCAAAATCTGGAGCAAATTGTGCTTGGACACCTTCACCAACTGCTGCAACTCTTCACGCTATGCATTATCACAAAGTAAATGTCTTTGATGTACATAAAAAAATAAGAAAAAAAATTAGATTTGATTTAGATAAATTGTTGTCCATACCTATTATATCTAAACCAGTTTGGAATTTGGATGACATAAGGAATGAATTAGAAAATAATTGTCAAGGAATTTTAGGTTATGTTGTTAGATGGATAAACAGTGGTATAGGTTGTTCAAAAGTTCCAGATATTAATAACATTGGTTTAATGGAGGATAGAGCAACTTTAAGAATCTCCTCGCAACATATTGCAAATTGGCTTCACCACAAAATATGTACTAATGTTCAAGTTTTAGAAACTATGAAAAAAATGGCAAAAATAGTTGATGATCAAAATAAAAGTGATCAAAGATATGAAAAAATGTCACCAAATTTCGAAAAATCAATAGCTTTCAAGACAGCATGTGATTTAGTTTTTAAAGGAAAAGATCAACCTTCTGGTTATACTGAACCACTATTGCACGCTAACAGATATTTGAAAAAAAATTAAATTTGGGTTCTATTTTTAAAAGCTGAAAATAATGTCCCGTCATCTAAACTTTCGATCTCTCCTCCTACAGGGAGTCCTTGAGCTAATTTAGAAATTTTTACCTTCGTATTTTTAAGAGTTTCCTCAATATAAAAAGCTGTAGTTTGTCCCTCGACTGTGGCGCTTGTTGCTACAATGACCTCCTCTATTTTTTGATTTTTTACTCTTTCTTTAAGAGAGTCAATAAGCACTCTTTGGCTTTTATCCATTTTTCCAGAAATGGTGCCACCTAAAATGTGGAAATAACCTCTAAAAATGTTTGTACTTTCTATGCTCCACTGATCTGCGATATTTTCGACAACACAAATTTTAGAATATTTTTTTTGAAAATTATTACAATTTTCACATTCTTCTTTTAAAGACTTTAGTGTGCCACAATTATTACATCTTGAAATATTTTTATATACATTTGCCAAAGCATTTATTGTGGGTTTCATAATTTCATCTTTGTTGTTTATAAGTTTTAGAATTATCCTTTTTGCAGACTTAGGTCCCAATCCTGGAAATTTTGATACAGCTTTAATTAATTCATCGATTTCTTTTAATTCCATCATAATTTATAAAGGCCACTTAAAACCAGGTATTCCGAAACCTCCTGTAACTTTAGAAAGTTCATCTGAAGTTTTGGATTTTAAATTATTTTTTGCATTATTATGAGCTGCAATTATTAAATCTTCTAACAAAGACTTTTCATCTCTAAAAATATTTTCCGAAATATGCAAACTTTCGATTTCACCATCTCCATTTAAAACTATTTTTACATCACCTCCACCTGAGGAACCTTCTGCTTTAATATTTTTTATTTTTTCTTGGCTTTCTTTAACCTTTAACTCTATTTCTTTTGCTTTTTCCAATATTTTATTAAAATCAGTCATTATTTTTATCCTTCAAATTTTCTACATTAACAATTTCAAGGTCCGGAAATAGGGTAATAGCTTTTTTGTATTCATCAGAATTTTTTAAAACCTTTATTTCATTTTTTTTATTATTTGTTTCTAGTTCTCTCCTTGTTATTGAACCAATTTTTTTTGATAGGGTAATAATCCACCTCTCGCCGGTCCAATCTAACAATTTAGATGTTAAATTCTTAATAAAGTTCTTATCCAAGTTTTCATTAAAAGAGATCTCAATATTTTTATTCTTAAAGCTAATTAGGTTTACATTATTTTCTAATTCAAATTTTAACTTAATTTCTTTTTTTGATGTACAAATTAATATTAAGTCTGAAAAAGAATTTATGTTTGTTTTATCTAATAATTTTTGATCATCTATTTCAAGTTTTTCTTGCTCTTGTGAAGAAAACTTGATTTGATTAATCGTTTTATTATCATTGTTATTTTTTTCTAATTTATTTTCATAATCTTTATCTATTAATTGACTTTTTTGGATGTTATCTTTATCATTTAAATTCTTAATAGGTGTAATTTCCTCCAGATTTTCTTTGTTTAAGTACATTAATCTTATTAGAAACATTTCTACTGCCAAGTGTTGATTTGAAACTAAGTTGATTTCATCTAGTATGTTTACAGAAAATTCCCAGAATAACAATATTGTCTTATTATCAACTTTATTCGCCAAGTCCTCAATTCTTTTTTTATCAGAATCTGAAAAATCTAAAGACGAATTAAGATCATTTATATTTTTGTAATTTTTTATACAATAAAGTATTTCAAGAAAATTATTTATAAATAGTTTTGGTTCTATTCCTTGATTGTAAATATTTTTATATAATTCTAAAACTTTTTCCTCGTTGCCTTTTAAAGTCTCATAAATAATGTCTAAAACATAACTTTTATCAAAATAGCCAAATATTTCTTGAGCAGATTTTAAATCCAATTTACCTCCGTCTTCTTCGATGCTTAGTAATATTCTATCGAGTAAAGATAAAGAATCTCTCACTGATCCTTCAGATATTCTAACAATAAGTTTTAGTATCTCCTCATTCAAATTTTTTTTTTCCGCTGAAACCACTTTTTTTAAAAAGTTTAGCAATTCATCAAAGCTTATTCTTATTAAATCAAATCTTTGACATCTAGAGAGCACTGTAATAGGTATTTTATTAACTTCAGTAGTTGCAAAAATAAATTTTAAATATTCAGGCGGCTCTTCTAAAGTTTTAAGCAAAGCATTAAATGCTTGCTTACTCAACATATGCACCTCATCAATTATAAATATTTTATATTTTGATGATGTTGGTCCATATCTTGAAAACTCAATAAGATCTCTAACATCATCTACTCCTGTTTTACTAGCAGCATCCATCTCAAGAACGTCGATATGTCTAGACTCTGAAATTTGATTACAATTATCGCACGTATTATTTAAACAATTATTATTTTTTGGATCTAAACAATTAAGAGATTTAGCTAAAATTCTTGCAATTGTAGTTTTTCCAACACCTCTTATACCAGTAAATAAAAATGCGTTAGGAATTTTGTTTAATGAAATTGATTTTTTTATTGCCTCCACAATGATATTTTGCCCAACTAGCTCATCAAAAACTTGGGGTCTATATTTTAAGGCTAATATTTTTTTATTTGTTTTCATTTTAAGGGGACCAACCAACCTGGAAAATACTCATTACCCTTGCTCTTTTTCAAGCCTGGGGGAATTTATGGTAACACCACCTGATTGGCCCCAATTTATTATAACAGTTATAATTTCTAGTCTACAACAAAAGTTTTAAATTATTTAATATTTCTATACTCGCTTGCTTCATAAACACCGAGTATATCTAGATTAACAGTGTGAAAACCTAGTTCTTCCAAAGATTTTTGAATTTTTGGATCTTCAATATGACCATACATATCACAAATGAATAAGTATTGCTCAAAACTATTTTGGTCAGAAAAACTTTCCAACTTACTTAAATTAACATTGTTAGTTGCAAAACCTCCCAAGCATTTATAAAGAGCAGCCGGTTTATTTTTAACTTTAAAAATACAACTTGTAATATAATTTTTATTTTTAAATTCTGGATGTAATTTTTTTTTACCCATAATCAAAAATCTTGTCACATTACTACGATTGTCCTCAATATTTTTTTTAACAATTTTTAGATCATAAATTTTTGCAGCAAGCTCTGAAGCGATAGCGGCTTCATTAACTAATTTTTTCTCACTTATATATTTTGCGCTTCCTGCAGTATCTGCTGCAATTATAGGCTCAAATTTATAGGAGTTAATTAATTTTTGACATTGAGAAATTGCTTGAGAGTGAGATCTAACAGATATTACATTTTTAAGTTCATTATCCTTTAATATCATTAAATTGTGTTTTATTTCCTCAAAGTGTTCAGCATAAATTTGTAATTTATATTTATTTATTAAATACTGAATATCAGCTACTCTGCCTGCAATAGAATTTTCAACTGGAATAATTGTTTTATAGTCATCGTTTTCATAACAACTTTTGAAACAATCTTCAAAGGTATTACAAGGTATAAATTCACTGTCAGGATAGATTTTTTCTGCAGCTAGATGTGAATAAGCGCCGGGTGATCCCTGATAAACAATTTTCATTTTTTTTTGATTTTATATTCCATAATTTTTTTTATTTCCACATAATCCTGAACTGTGTCAATGCCAAAGGACTTATTTTTGCTGAAAACAACATCTATATTGATGTTATTATCAATTGCCCTTAATTGTTCGAGCCTATGTTTAATTTCGTTCTTTGACTGATTTAAGCTCACAAATTTTTTTAAAATAGATGTCCTAAATTGATATATACCAACATGACCAAATATATTTTTTTTAGTATACTTGCAATTTCTTAGAAATTTTTTTGCTCTAGATATTTTATTTTTTTTTATATTATTTTCAGTAATAACTTTAACAATGCTATAATCTGCAAAATCAGCTTTGGAAATTTTATTTGCAAGTGTACCAATATCAGAATTTTTTGATATTACGCTTTTATTTAGATTAATTATATCTTTTGGGTCGATGAAGGGCTCATCTCCTTGTAGATTAATAATGTATTTACAATTTAATTTTTTACTGACTTTTTTATAAGCTTCAAAAATTCTATCTGTGCCGGTTTTATGTTTTATTTTAGTCAAAATGAATTTGCCTTTAATTTTTTGGATTTCCTCAGCAATTTCCTCATCGCCTGTTGCGACATAAACTTTTCCTACTCTAGACTCTTGAGCTCTTTTATAAGTATGCTGAATTATTGATAGATCGTCTATTTTAAGCAAAGGTTTATTTGGAAGACGAGTTGCGCTCAATCTTGACGGTATCAATATGACAGTTTTAGACATTATTCTTAAAATTTGTGCGTCTATGAGACGCAAACTTTTTTTTAGTTAGCTTTTTTTTCAATTAACATGTTATACGTTGATAATATATAGAATAATGGATTCATTTGAGATTAATAAAATAATAGCCTCAATATTACTTGTTGCACTATTAATAATAGGTATAAGCAAATTATCAAATATAATATTTAAGGTAGATAAATTAGATAGTTCTGCTTATAGAGTCGAACTTCCTAATATTGACTCCAATAAGGTTAATGAGGAAAATACCATTAAAGTTGAGGATAAAGTAGACATTTCAGCTCTTATGGCTCTAGGAGATCTAACACATGGAGAAAAGGTTTTCAAAAAATGTTCTGCTTGTCATTCAATAGAAGCTGGTGGAGGCAATAAAATCGGACCAGCGTTATATAATGTTGTAGGCAGAAAAATTGCAGCTGTACAAGATTATAAATATTCAAAGGCACTGGTGGAGTATAAAAAAAATTGGTCTTTTGAGGAGCTAAATGGTTTTTTGATAAAACCCCAAAAATGGATTAAAGGTACGAAAATGGCTTACGCAGGATTAAGGAAAGAAAAAGATAGGGCCTCAGTTATTTTATATCTAAATAAATATTCAGATAACCCACTTCCTCTACCTTAATTTTCCGAAACAATATAATAATATACTTTTTTGAACGTGAACTCTGTTCGAAGCTTGCTGCCAAACATGCGATTTCTTACCTAAAAAAATTTCATCTGTGACTTCATTGCCTCGAGGTAAACAATGTAAAAAAATACAATTTTTCTTTGCATAGCTAAATAATTTCATATCAATTTTAAAATTTTTAAATTCCTTTAATTTGTTTTTTTTATTACCTTTATCGTTAATAGATATGACTTTATCAGAAAATATTACATCAGCGTTATAGGCTGCTTTAATAGGATCATTATAAATAAATATTTTTCTCTTATTTTTTTTTACCCAATTTATAACATCTAAGTTTGGTTGAAACTTTTTTGGACAACCTATACGTAAATTAAATGAAAGTTTTACGGATGCCGCAATTAAACTATTTAAAACATTATTAGAGTCACCAATCCAGCAGATATTTAAATTTGAAATAGGTTTTTTTTTAATCTCTTCGACTGTAAAAATATCTGACAGTACTTGCGTTGGATGAGATGATGGGCTTAAACCATTAATCATAGGGATTGAAAGATATTTTTTGAAATTTTCTAATTTTTTATCATCATCGGTTCTAAGCATAAATCCATCACCATAGGTCGACAAAATCTTAGCTGTATCTGCTATACTTTCACCACCTTGTCCAAGATGAAGTTCGTTTGATCTTAAAGTAATTGTGCCACCGCCCAACTGTTTAATTGCTAGATAAAAACTCAATCGAGTTCTTAAGCTTGATTTCTCAAACATTTGTATTAATAATTTACCCTTAAGGGGCAATCCTTTGTCAACTTCTAATGTGTTTAATTTTCTTCTGAATTTTTTTCTTTTTTTAGCATCTAAGATAATGTTTCTTAAATCTTTAGTTTTAATATCTTTTAAATTAATAAAATGTTTCATATTATTTAAAATCATTGCAAACTTTGTAAATAATTTTTAGCGCATTATTTATTTCACTTTTTTTTACATTTAATGGAGGTAAAATTCGAATGACATTTTCAGCTGCACGGATTGTTAACAATCTGTTATCCATTAACTTTTGTATAAATTTTGTTGGATCTTTATAAAGTTGAATACCGATTAATAAACCCTTTCCTCTTATTTCCTTAATAATTTTTGGATGTTTAGATTTAATATTATTGAGACGTTCTAAAAAATATTTAGATAAACTTTTTATATTTTTTAAAAATTTTTTATTAGAAACAATATCCATTACCTTATTTCCAACAGACATTGCTAATGGATTTCCTCCAAATGTTGAACCGTGAGAACCAGCCGTCATTCCAGAGGCAACTTTTTTGTTCATTAAAACTGCTCCTATAGGAAAACCACCACCAATTCCTTTAGCAATGGGTACTATATCAGGTTTTACCTTGGATTGTTCAAAAGCAAAAAAATCACCGGATCTGGCCACTCCACATTGAACCTCATCTAAAATTAATAATATATTTTTTTTATTGCATAATTTTCTTAATTCCCTCAAGCACCAGTCTGGAATAACTTTAATTCCTCCCTCACCCATAATTGTTTCAATCATTATTGCTGCTGTATTCTTATTAATTTTTTTCTTTAAAGAGCCATGATTTCCAAATTTAAAATGGTCAAATCCTGAAACCTTAGGACCAAACCCCTCAGTCATTTTTTTTGATCCGCTCGCAAAAATTGCAGCTAGTGTTCTTCCATGAAATGAGTTTTTTATACATAAAATCCTGTTTTTATTTGGTTTGCCTATAGAATAGAAATATCTTCTTGCAACCTTTACTGCTGCTTCGGTTGCCTCAGCTCCACTATTTTGGAACATTACATAATCAGCAAATGTTTTTTTACATAATTTTTGGGCTAGTTTTTCTCCCTCAGGAATTTGGAAAGCGTTTGATACATGCCAAAGCTTTTTTGATTGATTTACAATTGTTTTAATAAGTTCGGGATGTGAGTGACCTAAAGAATTCACCGCTATTCCTTGAACAAAATCAAGATATTTTTTATTATCAGTTGAATACAAATAACTTCCCTTGCCAAATTTGAATGAGATTTTTTTTCTATTATAATTTTTTACTAAATAATTCATGATTTAATTTTATAACCTTTTTTATATAAAATATATGATGTAAACCATAAAGCTAGGTTCAGGAATAATAAATATAACAATCCAAAAGATTCGCCTCCATCTCTGATGCCAATCATTGAGAATCTTAAACCATCTATCATATGAAAAAAAGGGTTATAAATACTTAACCCTTTTAATACTTCAGGTAACCTATCGATTGAATAAAAAGTTCCTGATAAAAATGACAATGGTACTATAATAAAATTAGTTACAGTTGCCATGTTGTCAAATTTTTCTGCCCACATCCCAGCTATAAAACCTAACGAGCCCATCAAAAATGAAGAGAGAAATAAATATACTAAAAAATAGTAATAATGTAAAACGTTGACATCCACTAATAAGTTAAAGCAAATAATTGAAATTATACAAATTATAAAAGATCTTGTAACCGAAGCTAAGATAATAGCTAAGGTAACCTCTGCGGCTGATAATGGACTTCCAATTAAATCTATTATATTACCCATGACCTTACCCATTAATATTGATGAGGATGAGTGTGAGAAAGCTTGTTGAATTACTTGCATTGATATAAGCCCCGGCGCTAAAAAATTGACAAAAGGCAAACCTAATACTAGACCTCTGTCGTCACCCCATGCAATGGATATTACAATTAAAAATAGAATACCAGTTAACATAGGTCCCACAATTGTTTGACCAAATACAATTAAAAATCGTAAAGTTTCTTTTTTGTATAAAGAATAAAAACCTATCCAATTAATTAATCCAAATCGTCTTTTCCCAATTTTGTATTTATTATTTAATTCAACCATAAATATAATTCTTAATAATTTAAAAAAACTGTGAGGAAATAAAATAATATGCTTGTTTAAAAATTAAATATATTTATGCTATATATTGTATTTTATAAAAATAAAATAACAAAATATAGTTTATGAGTTGGACAGACGAAAAGGTCTCAAAATTAAAAGAACTCTGGGGCAAAGGCAATACAGCCAGTCAAATTGCTGAAATATTAGGTGGTGTAAGTAGAAACGCAGTAATTGGTAAGGCCCACAGGCTTAATTTGTCTGGCAAAATTGTTACAAAAAAAGGATCGCCGATACTAAGAAATAATAAAACAAGAAATTTAAACTATAAAAAAGTAAGAAAAGGTAAGTTTAAATCTTTAGTAATAGAAAAAGATTTTGAGCCAGAAAACCCAAAACAACTTGAGGAACTAGATGAAAACTCCTGCAAATGGCCTATAGGGCACCCTAATGAAGAAAATTTTTATTTTTGCGGTAGAACCTCACTTAAAGATTTTTCCTATTGTAAACTTCACTTATTGTATGCATTCCAGCCTAAAAATAAAAAAGAAGACGTTGTTGAAAAAGATAGCGAAGTGCCAAAATTTATTCAAAAAAAAATTAGGTCAGCTTAATAATTTTTTTTTTGCGGCTTGAAATTCTTTTTTGCTGATTGTGCCATCTTCATAAAAAATTTTGAGTTTTTTTAATTCTTCTGCTATGTTTTTAGAGGGCCTTTTATCTATATCTAAATTTTTTAATTTATTTAAATTTTTTGCTTTAACTCCTCTATCGACTCCTAGTACAGCCAAATACAAAACAAAAAATAAAATCAAACCTACGATAATATAAATAATCCAACTAATCATAATATAAACTTATTTTATTTTTTTTGCATATTCGCCAGTTTCTTTCCACATATAACAATACTTTTCTACCTCTTTATCAAAATTTCTATTAAAATTTTTACCGATCTCAATATTTGTTTTATATTTCCCTGAAGGAATATTATGATAAAAAAGTAATTTTATTTGATCTCTTGTAATTAAGGGATTAGGTAAAATCTGGAAAAAAGTTGCCATAATATTTGCTAAAAATAAAGGTATGGGTACAAAAAATCTTTTTTTTTCCATTAATTTAAGTAATTTTTCTATAATCTGTTTAAAAGTCAATTCCTCTGGTCCAATACACTCAATTATCTTATCAGGATTATCTTTTTCTATTAAGTGTATTATTAGATTACACATATCAACACAATGTAAAGGCATAAATTTGGTTTTACCTCCGTAATATAACGGAAAAATAGGCAACATGTTAAGTAATCCCATTATCATAGTTGTAAAGTTATCATCGACAGAGTAAATAATTGATGGTTTTAAAATTATCGATTCTTTAAAGTTTTTTTGAACTGCCATTTCACCATTCAATTTGCTCATTGCATACTTAGAGTCTTTTGCGTTTTCAATGCCAAGTGCAGAAAGATGAATAAATTTATTTAATTTATGTTTCTGACAAAGACTTGATATCATGCTTGGAAATTTTTCATGTATATTGGTAAAGGTGCTTGCTCCCTTTTCGAATAAAATTCCAACCAAATTTACACAAACATCTGCCTTTTTAATAAGTTTTTCTATTTTATTAAGATCAAATATATTTGTTTCAACGATATCTAAATATCCGGGATTTGCTTGAGTTTTTAATATATAACCTTTTTGATGTAAATTTCTTGTTACTGCAGTAACCTTTAAATTTTTTTGTGTAAGACCTCTTATCAAGTTTCGACCAATTTGGCCACTAGCGCCAAAAATTAGACAATTTTTTGGTTTCATATATATATTAAGTATTAAAAATTTTATGGATATAAAAGTTCACAATCATGATTTACCAAAAGATATAGAATTTGGCAATAAGATTGCGATTGATTGCGAATTTATGGGACTTAATTTTTTAAGAGATAAATTATGCCTTGTTCAAATTTCTTCTGGAAAAAATGATGCGCACATTGTGCAACTAGATAGAATAAATTATGACGCCCCAAATCTAAAGAAAATCTTATCAAATAAATCAATAATTAAAATATTTCATTATGCTAGGGCAGACCTCGTTTTTATAAAAAAATATTTAAAAGTTGAAGTCGATAATATTGAAGATACAAAATTACAGTCAAAATTAGTCAGAAAGTATACTGACAAACATGGTTTAAAAGATTTAATAAAAGAATTTATTGGAGTTGATATAAGTAAGCAATATCAATCATCAGATTTCGGAGGAGAATTGTCACCTGCTCAAATTAAATATTGTGCTAATGATGTTGTATATTTACATAAAATTAACGATGCATTAAATAAAATGCTAATAAGAGAAAAAAGAATAAATCTTTATAAAGACTGTTTAAAATATTTAAACACTAGGGTAAATTTGGATTTAGAGTGCTTTCCAGATGATATTTGGTCACATTAATGAATAGAAATAAATTTAAAAAAATAGCAAAGGAAGTTATTTCCTTTGAAATAAAATCATTACAGAAATTAAGAACTTCAATTGATAAGAATTTTAACAAAGCCCTAACAGCAATTACCAATTGTAGAAAAGGGAAAATAATATTATCTGGTGTCGGTAAGTCTGGAATAATAGCAAAAAAAATATCATCTACTCTTTCATCGGTTGGAACTCCTTCTTTTTTTGTCGATGCAAGTGCGTGTTCTCATGGTGATCTGGGCCAGATAAGTAGTAACGACGTCCTAATTTTAATTAGTAATAGTGGAGAGTCAGCTGAATTAAGGAATATAATTCAACATGCTAATAGAAATAAAGATATTATTTTAATAGGTATAGTTTCAAAAAAAAATTCATTACTTTACAGAAATTCTGATATAAAAATTTTGTTACCAGAAGTTAAGGAAGCTGGGCCTGGAAATATAGTGCCGACATCCTCAACTGTAATGCAACTTGCAATAGGAGATGCATTGGCCATTTCAACAATGAAACAAAAAAATTTTGGTGAAAAGGAATTCAAAAAATTTCACCCATCTGGTAGTATTGGTGCTAAGCTTAAAACAGTTGAAGATTTAATGCTAAAGGGCAAAAAAATACCATTTATAAATGAAAACTCTAAGATGAGAGTTGCGTTAAAAATTATTACTAAAAAAAAACTTGGTGTTTTAATTGTTCAAAATAATTCAAAAAAAACAAATGGCATTATAACCGATGGACAGATAAGAAGATTTAGTGAAAAAAAGGGTAATTTAGATAACCTTAAAGTTAAAGATGTGATGACAAAAAATCCAATATCTATTAATAAGGACGTTTTGGCCGCAAAAGCCTTATCATTAATGAATTCTAAGAGAATTACATCTTTGTGCGTACATAAAAATAAAATTATCTATAAAACAGTTGGTATAATCCATATACATAATATTCTAGAAAATAACATTCAGTAAATGGACAAAAAGTCTTACATTCAAATTTTTATTATCTTTGGAATAGTTATCATTGCAACAATTGTTTATTTAAATTACTTTAAAAATCCCAGTGCTGAGTATGTTGACAATTTGAGAAATAATGAAAATTCAAAAGTTTTCGAAGGATCGAGTGATGTGATAAAACAAATGTCATATTTTTCAGAAGATAATAAAGGTAATAGATACGAAATAACTTCAGATTCAGGCATTATCAATCCTGACAAATCAAATTTAATATTAATGAATAAAGTGACTGCTGTGATATTTTTATTAAATGGTGAAAAAATTTTTATCAGTTCAAATGAAGCTAAATATAATGATGAAAATAATGATACAACTTTTAGTGGATATGTTAAAATGAACTATAATGATAACATAGTAGTTTCTGAAAATCTTGATTTATCATTTAAAGATCAAACTGCGGTCTTGTATGATAACGTAAATTATAGAAGTAATTTAACTAATTTGAATGCAGATAGAATATTTGTGGATTTTATAAGTAAAAATACAAAAATTGAAATGGATGATGAAAAAAATAACGTTCTTGTACGTAGCAAAGTAAAAAATGTCGGTAATTAAAAAGTTTCGTATTATAAAATTTAAACAAAAAAAACCACTACTGAGGTTGGAAAATATTAATATTGCATTTGCTAAAAGGATAGTTTTACAAGATATTAATTTAGAAATAAATCACGGTGAGATACTCGGAATGCTTGGACCTAATGGAGTTGGTAAATCTACAATATTCAATCTGATCACTGGTTTAATAAAACCTGATAAAGGAAATATAATTATAAACGATGAAAAAGTTAATGAATTTCCAATATTTGTTAGAACATCTAGATTTAAGCTAAATGTTTGCCCACAAATTGGGGGATATTTTTATGATTTGACTTTACAAGAAAATCTTAAAGCAGTAGGGGAAATACAAGTTAGAGAAACCAGACTAAGAGACGAAAAAATTAATTATTTAATTTCAAAGTTTGATTTAGAAAATATTAGAGATATAAAAGCTCGTCATTTATCTGGTGGACAAAAAAAACGTTTAATTCTAGCAATGGCTCTGTTGGGAGATCCAGAGTTGCTATTATTGGATGAACCGTTTAGTGCTCTAGATTTAAAATCAATAAAAACACTGCAAGATATAATCATAAATTTACAGTCAGAAAGAAAAATAAGTATTTGCATAACAGATCATCAAGCAGCAGACTTGCTTAGGGTTTGTGATACTGCAATAGTTTTAGCCGACGGAAAAGTCATAGCAAAAGGAACACCTTCAGAGCTAGTAAAGAATGAGAGTGCTATAAATGCATATTTTGGTGACTCATTTAAATTTAATTAAATTAGATGGTGAAAATTGTTATTAAAAAAAGAGTCAACCAATTTAATAAAATAATCAATGTAGATGGAGACAAAAGTTTATCCATAAGATCATTATTACTTGGTTCTCAGTCTTTTGGGATTTGCAAAATTAAAAATTTGCCTAAATCTGAGGATATTTTGAGTACAATTAGTGGATTAAAAAAATTAGGTATTAAAATTTATTTCAGAAATAAAATCTGTTTTATATACGGTAATGGGCTTAACGGATTTGACTACAAAAAAAATATTGTTATAAATGCAGGTAATTCAGGAACATTTGCTAGACTTTTACTTGGTTTATTAATCAAGTCACCATATGAATTAAAAATTATTGGAGATAAAAGTTTATCGAGACGAGATTTTAAGAGAATTATTAATCCATTAGAGCAATTTGGAGCAAAATTTATTTCAAATAAAAAAAATTCTCTTCCCCTAAAAATTTTAGGATCAGAATATTTAAAACCGATAAATTATTTTGAAAAAAGAGGTTCGGCACAATGTAAAAGTTCAGTAATCTTAGCTGCCCTAAATACGCCTGGCAAAACCACTATTGTTGCTAAAAAATCTAGAAATCATACCGAGTTACTTCTGAAACACCTCAAGTTACCCATAAAAGTATTAAGTAAAAAAAAGCACGATCTAATCGAAATAACTGGTCAAAGACAGTTCAAATCATTTGACTATGTCATACCAGGAGACATGAGCTCAAGTGCCTTTTTTATAGTGCTTACTCTACTTTCAAAAAATTCTAAACTTAAAATCAAAAACATAAATATTAACCCGTCACGAACAGGATTCATAAAAATAGTAAATAAAATGGGAGCGAAAGTAAAATTTGTAAATAAAAGATATAATTATGGAGAGTTGATTGCTGATGTTTGTGTAGCTAGTCAAAGAAAATTTAAAGCTATTAAATGTCCAATTGAATTAAATAGTAATGCTATAGACGAGTTTTTAATAATTTTTTTGATAGCCTCAAAAGCATCTGGAATATCTTATTTTAAGAAACTTGAAGAGTTAAATAAAAAGGAAAGTCCAAGACTGAAATTAGCTTCGATGATACTTAAGAAAATGGGAGTAAAAACTGTAACAAGTAAAGACTCAATTAAAATTTTTGGTAATCCAAATTTAAAAGTAAATAAAAAAATTTTAATTAATAATTTTTATAAAGATCATAGAATTTTCATGACTTCTGTTATTGCAGCATTATGTTTTGGGGGAGAATGGACTATTGAGGATGCAGAGTCTCATATGAGTTCTTTTCCATCATTTTTAAGAATTTTAAGAGAAATAGGTTGCAAATTTTAAGAAATCTTTAAGTATTAAAAAAATTGAGCTAAAAAAAGCTTAATTTAGCAGTTATTTAACTTTTTTTTGTTTCTTGATTAATTTAATAAACTTCTCTAAAAGCTCACTTTTTAAAATAAATAATGGAAATTTATAAACAAACAAACACTGCTGAGTCTAAAGAGTTTGAAAAACTACTTAATAACCAGATATCTAAAACTAAAAATTTAATTGAAGGTAAAATTATAGAAGGGACTGTGACTAAAGTTGGTGAGAAATACGTATTTTTGTTCATAGAAGGTCTAAAATCTGAACCCCTGGTAGATATAAATGAATTAAAAACATTGGGACAAGAAAATAAAATTAAAATTGGAGAAAAAATTCAGGTACTACTGGAGAGAATTGAAGATAAAAATGGTGAAGTAGTTGTTTCAGCTAGTAAAGCTCAAAAAATTAAAGGTTGGGATATTCTCGTCAAAGCCTTTGAAAATAATGAACCAATTATGGGAAAAATAACAAGCAAATGTAAAGGTGGAGTAATAGTTGAACATATAGATACAGGTTCACTTATGTTCTGTCCTGGTTCACAAATTTCAGATATTCCAATTAAGGACATCTCACACTTGATGAACGAACCACAAAAATTTGCTTTAATTAAAATGGACAAAGTTAGAGGTAACGCGTGTGTTTCTAGAAGACAAATTATTTCCTCTAGTAAAAAAGAGGATAAAGCTAAAATTATTGAAAAATACAAAGAGGGAGACATAATTAAAAATGCAGTGGTTAAAGGTTACAGTTCGTTCGGTTGTTTTTTTAATGTCAACAACGAATTGGATTGTTTAGTCCATTTACAAGAAATCAGTTATTCAAGGGTTAATCATCCTGAAGAAGTTTTCAATATAGGAGATAAACATGATTTGCTTGTGATTTCAGTGGACAAAGAAAAATTACAAATAGGATGTAGTATAAAGCAACTTTCTCCAGATCCTTTTGAAAAAATATCTAACTATGAATTAAATAAAAAGTATGAAGTTAAAGTAATTAAAATAATGGACTTTGGTGTGTTTGCTGAATTAGAGCCAGGTTTAACTACTTTGTTACATTCGAGTGAAATAAGCTGGTCTAGAAAAAACGTTTCACCAAAAAAAGTATTCAAGGTTGGTGATAAAATAGATTGCGTAATAACTGAGATAGATAAAGATAAAAGAAGAATTGCAATCTCTTATAGATTGACGAAAGAAAATCCTTTTGATCAAATTCAAAAAAATAATCCGGTAGGTTCAGAAGTAACTGGTATTATAAGTAGCATGAATGAATATGCAATTTATTTAAAATTAGACGATTATGAAATTGATGCATTTCTCCATTTTAATGATCTAAGTTACACTGGTGCTCCAGAAGAAATAGCTAAAAATTTTAAATTAAAAGACAAACTAAAAGTCAAAGTTCTGGAAATTAAAAAAGATACCCAAAAAGTTAGGGTTGGTTTAAAACAAACACAAAAAGATCCTTTTGATTATTTTAAAGATAAAAAAGTTAATGAAACAGTTACTGTGAAAGTTCTATCCTCTGATAACAAAGGACTAACAGTCCAGCCCGAGGGATGCGATATAAATTTGATTATTAAAAAATCTCAAATCGCTGTATCATCATCTGATGCTAGGCCATCGAGGTTTGTTGGAGGCGAAAGAATTGATGCCGCAATCTCAGAACTAAATATTGAAAAAAGAAAAGTTTCACTTAGTATTAAACTTTTGGAAGAATTGCAGAATAAAGAGGCTGTATCGAAATTTAGTTCGCCTTTATCTGGAAAAAACTTACCTTTTTCCTCATTGTCTGATAAGTTAAGTAATAAAAAAGAAAAAAAATAGTATTTACAAACTAAATTGTCAGTATCAAAGTCAGATTTATTAAAACAATTAAGTCGAACTTACCCCAACCTGTTAAAAAAAGACTTATTAAAAATTTTTGATATATTTTTAAAAGAAATAAAGATAGCTTTAAAAAATGGCGAAAGAGTAGAGTTGAGAGGATGGGGTGTTTTTTACCAAAAAACACAAAAAAGTAGAAATTCAAGAAACCCTAAAACCTCAGAAACCGTTTATACTCCAGAAAAAAAGAAAATAAATTTTAAGATGAGTAAAGAATTGTTTGAATTAGTAAATGAAAAATAAGATTTTTATCGCAATTGATACAAAAAATATAAATAGAGCAAGAAAAATAATAGCTCAAAGTAAATTAAATAATTTTAAAATAGGCTACAAGTTTGGTTTAGAATTCTTTAACTCAAAATATGGAAGAAAATTTATATCAAAAATGAGAAGCGAAATTGTTTTTATAGATTTAAAGCTTCACGATATACCTAATACAATGTCATCTGCCCTAATTTCTTTAAAAGATTTAAAAATAAATTATCTAACTGTTCATATATCCTCAGGTTTAAAAGCTTTAAGAGAGGTTAAAAAGGTGTCTGGAAAAATCAAAATAGTTGGGGTGACTACTCTAACATCTTTAGATACGCAAGATTTGAAAAGTTTAGGTTATAAAAAGCCACTTAGTGAAATGGTAAAACAACAATCTAAGTTAGCTCAAAAAGCTAATCTTGATGGTATAGTTTGTAGCCCACACGAGGTAAAACTTGTAAAAAAATTTTTCAGTAAAGAAATAATAACACCAGGAATAAGAACAAATTCGAAAATAAATGATCAAAAAAGAGTTATGACACCTAAAGCAGCATTTAAGCAAGGCAGTGACTGGCTTGTGATAGGAAGAGATTTAACAAAAGGGAACATTAAAAAAAATTTTAAAAGGTTAAGCGATCATTTAAATCAATGACACTAGAATGCAAAATATGTGGTGTTACTGATGCAGAAATATTAAACTTTATCATAAATCACAGATTCCCAGCTCAATATGTTGGATTTATAGCAAATTATACTAAGTCTAAACGTTTTGTTCAAACAAGCAAGCTTAGAGAATTAATAGATGTTGATAAAAAAAAATCTAAATTTGTTGCTGTACTAGTAAAACCATCAGAAGATGAATTGGAAGAAATAAAATATTTAAACTTTGATTATTATCAAGTTTATGATTGTTCTCCAGATGAAGTAAAATATATAAAAGAAAAATATAGAAAAAAAATCATATCAGCTATTACTATAGAAAATAGTCAAGATTTAAATAATTATAAGGATTTCTTGCCATTTTCAGAAATAATTTTATTTGACTCAAAAGGTTATGAAAAATCAATGAGTTTTAACCATAAATTATTAGAAGATATACCCTCTAATTTTAAAAAAATGATTGCTGGAAATATTAAAATTGACGATATTTTAAATTTTAAAAATAAAGAATATATTATTGACGTAAGTGGGGGATTAGAAAATATTTCTGGAAAAAAAAGTAAAAGTAAAATTGATAAATTTTTAAATGAAATTAATAAAGTATGAAATTAAAAAAAAAATTATCTGTTCTAGATCAGCACGATAAATTTGGATTTTGGGGGGGTAAATTTGGTGGAAATTTTGTTCCTGAAACCTTAAAAAAACCAATTAATGACTTAGAAATATTATTCAATAAACTTAAAAATGACAAAAAATTCTTAAATGAAAGAGACAGATATTTTAAAAATTGGGTTGGAGTGCCAACAAGATTTATAAAGCTGAATAATTTAACTAAATATGTAGGGGGAGCTGAAATATGGTCAAAGGTAGTATCAGATGCTAATGGAGGGGCTCACAAAATTTATAACGCAACAGTGCATTGTCTATTAGCAAAAAAGTCAGGCAAAAAAATTATTTGCGGAGATACAGGTGCTGGTTACGCCGGAAAAATGTTAAGTATGGCGGCAAAAAAATTTGGTTTAAAATGTAAAATTTTCATGGGCGCAAAAGATATTAAAAGACAACAACCAAATGTAAAAGCTATTAGAAGAAATGGAGCAGAAATTATTCCCGTTTATTCAGGTAGTCAAACTTTGGTAGATGCTGTTTCTGAATGTATGAGGTTTTGGGTTGCTAATTGTGATACTACAGCAATGTGCGTAGGTTCCACAGTTGGTCCAAATATATTTGTAAAAATTTGTGGATGGTCAACAAGTCAAATCTCTAGAGAATTAAAAAGTCAAATTTTAGAAGAATTCGGAGTAATTCCTAATAGGTTAAAACTTTACAATTGTGTTGGAGGAGGAAGTTCAAGTTTTGGTTTTTGGAATGAATTTATGGATTATGATAAAAAACAGGTTGAATTCATAGGGGTTGAAGCAGGTGGACCTTCTAAAAGTAAAAAACATGCTGCTCCATTAACTTATGGATCAAAAATTGGCATTTTGCATGGTGCTGCTCAATATGTAAATCAAAATAATGAAGGTCAAATCGAGGAAACAGAATCAATTTCAGCTGGTTTAGATTATCCTGGTGTCTCTCCTCTCCATTGTTTTTTAAAAGACACAAAACGTGCAAGATACACTGCTGCAAGTGATGAAGATGCTCTCAAAGCCTTCAAAATTGTATCGAAGTATGAAAATATAAGACCTTCGCTTGAACCAAGTCATGCTTTTTCAGTCGCAATTTCCGAGTCTAAAAAATTTTCTAAGAATACTATTGTTATTGTTAATAGTTGCGGTGATGCTTACAAAGATCGAAAAATTTTGAAAAAAAAATTAGGCGTTACATTATGATTAGTTCAATTTCACAAGCATTTAGTTTTGCAAAAAAAGAAAATAGACCAGCATTGCTAACTTACACTGTAGCTGGAGATAACACCAAAAAAAATTCTTTGAAAATTCTAAAATCAATATCTAAACACGCTGATATTTGTGAGCTTGGATTTCCTCATAACACACCCATTGCAGATGGAGGACAAATTCAAACAAGTTCTTATAGAGCTATAAAAAATGGTACTAAATTTAAAGATGTTTTTAAAATTGTAGAAAGTTTTAAAAAAAGTAAGAATTCGAAACCGATAATTTTAATGGGTTACTTTAATATGATTTTACAATATGGGGAGTCCAAGTTCTTAAAAGATTGTAAAAAAAATAAAGTTGACGGATTAATAGTTGTAGATTTACCTTGGCCAGAAAACAAAAAATTTGCAAAAAAATGCAAGAAAAATTCTATCTCTTTTGTACAGCTAATCTCACCTACTACTTCAAAAAATAGACTTAAATCAATTATTAAAGACTCTCATGAAATGATTTATTATATTTCTATGTTATCTACAACTGGTGGAAAACTTAAAGTTTCACCTTTTAAAATAATTTCAAATTATAAAAAAATAAAAAGAATCAATCCTTCTAAAAATTGTGTTATTGGTTTTGGTATAACAAAAAAAAATATAAAAAACCTAAAAGATGCAGATGGCCTAGTTGTCGGTAGTGCTATTTGTAAGGAAATAACTAATAGTTTAAAAAAAAGACAAAATCCTGTCACAAAAGTTAGCAATATGGTAAAAAACTTGAAAAATAAAATTTTATGAATTGGCTTAAAAAAACTTTAGATTTTGGTCAGAAAATTAAAAGATTTCTGAAAAAAAGACCTTCACGTAAAGATATGGAAGAAAGTGACTGGACTTCTTGTTGCAAAGGTCCAATTTTAAAAAAGGATTTAGAAGACAATTTATGGGTTTGTCCAGATTGTAATAAGCATCATAGAATTAATCCAAAACAAAGATTTGATTTATTGTTCGGAAAGGATGGTTACACAGTTTTAAAAACTCCAATGCCTCCAGATGATCCACTGAGTTTCACAGATTCAAAATCTTATAAAGAAAGATTAAAAAGTGCGAGGAAAAAAACTGGACTAAGTTGTAGTATGGTAGTTGCTGATGGATTAATTAAGAATATAAGATTGACAGCCATCGCATCTGATTTTAATTATATGGGTGCAAGTATTGGTGCTGCAGAAGGTGAGGCTTTTTTATTTGCAGCGCAACACTCTATAAAAAACAATCAACCTTTGTTAGTAGTTGCTACAGGTGGTGGAATGAAAATGCAAGAGTCTATAATTTCATTAAATCAAATGACAAGAACAACTTTAGCTATTAATGAGCTAAAGACCAAAAAAATTCCTTACATTGTTTTATTTGCTGACCCTGTTGCAGGTGGAATTACGGCATCATATGCTATGCTTGGCGATATACAAATTGCTGAACCAGGAGCTTTAATTGCTTTTGCTGGAAGACGTGTAATTGAAGGAACCGTTAAAGAAGAGTTGCCAGAAAATTTTCAGAAATCAGAGCACGTTCAAGCCTGTGGTTTTGTAGACACAATCATTCAAAGAAAAGATTTGCCAGAAAAAATCGGTATTTTGTTATCTATCTTGCTAAAGAAGCAAACTGATGTAAAAATAGAAGATGGTGACAAAACTTCTAAAGATAATATCGAAAATAGAGAAGCGTCATAATAAGAAGATTGATCTTTCTCTAGACAGAACCTTTAATTTATTAAATAAATTAGGTAACCCACAAAATAAACTAGAAAACGTTGTAACCGTAGTTGGAACAAATTCCAAAGCTTCTATGGCTACTGCACTAAGCACAATTTTGAGAGAATCTGGTTACAAATATAATTTATATACTTCTCCTCATTTACAATCGTACACGGAGAGATTTGTTTTCAATAATAAAGAAATGGATGAAAACGAGCTCGCTGATCTTTTAGAAGACATAGATAATATTTTAGGAAATGATAATGCAACAGTTTTTGAAATATTGACATGTGCCTTTATTAAATATGCTGAAAATTTTAAGGATAACATAAATATTGTAGAAGCTGGTCTATTTCATAGATTTGATAGTACAAATGTATTTAAACAAAATTTGCTCACTCTTTTAGGAGTAATTCACTTAGATCATTTAAATTGGTTGGATAATAAAACAATTGATGGGGTAATTTATGAAAAAACTAGCTCATTACCGATATCTAACATATTCATTAATAATCAAATGAATTCAGAAATAAAAACAAAAATTAAAAAATCTTTAATAGAAAATAAATCAAAAAAATATTTTTTTGGCGATGACTTTAATGTAACTAAATCTGAAAATAATTTTATTCATTATCAGGACGAATTAGGAGAAATAATTCTACCGCAACCTAGTTTGATTGGTGATCACCAAATTCACAATGTCAGCACTTCAATAGCGGCTTGTAGAAAAATATTTAATATATCTGATGTTAATATCAAAAATAGTATGAAAAAAATGAGATTAAAAGGACGTTTAGAAGAAATAAAGTCAGGTAAATTAAAAAACTTAATTGGTGAAAATAGGCTTATAATAGATGGGGGTCATAATATAAACTCTGCAATTTCAATTTCTAAATGGGTTAAACAGCAAAACGAAAAAGTGCATCTTATTTGCGGGATGATGAATGACAAACAACACAAAGAATTTGTCAATCAGTTTGAGAATTCTGTAAACTCAATAACTCTTATAGATATTCCTAATCAAGAAGGTTCAATTTCTAAAGAAGATTTTAAAAAGAAACTTGGTAACAAAAATATTCATACTGCCAGAAGCATTGAAGAGTCTTTATTAATTAATAAAAAAGAGAAAAATTGTATTTTTTTGTGTACTGGGAGTCTTTATTTAGCTGGCGAAGTTTTAAATCTTAATTAGATATTTTCTTTAATCCAAGATACGATATTAGATTTTGTAGTTGCTCCAACTTTGGTTGCTTTAAGTTCCCCTCCAGAAAAAAGTAACATAGTTGGTATACCCCTAACTCCGTACTTTGTTGGGGTATTTGGTTCATTATCAATATTATGTTTTGCAATTACTACTTCAGACATTTCATTTGAAATTTCTTCTAAAATAGGCCCGATCTGTTTACATGGTCCACACCACTCTGCCCAAAAATCAACAACAACTGGTTTTCCAGCCTTGATAACTTCCGACTCAAAGTTTTCGTCTGTTACATTTACTGTTGCCATATATTTCTTATATAAAATTTTTTTTTATATTCAAGTTCTTAAATAATTTAAATAGTTTTATCCACATCAAATATTTTTATATTTTTTTTCAATTGACATTACGTAATTATTTAATTGATCGAGAAACTTTAAATTTAGCTCATTACCTTCATTAGTAAATTTTTCTCTAAGATTGTCACATTCATGATAAAATTCTTTACAAGTCCACCATTTTTCCTTTTTTTCACTTAAAATTCTTTTAGCAATTTCCATCTTGATTTTCTTCAACATAGACTCTGGTAATACATGTGGAGCTTCTTGAAATATTATTTTTTTTCCAAATCCTACCATTCTTTGGTCTTCAAATTTATCTAGCAATCTTAACTTATCATTCCATGGTGCTTCATGCCATTTTTGAAATAAATTAGTATCTTTGTTAGGCGTAAATTTTACATAAATACTTTCCTCTGGCTCTATATCTTCTTGAGATTTTGAGTGCTCTTTTTCTTCAGCAATTTCTCTTAACGCGGTTAAGATATTCTCAGAAAATTTTTCATTAGTATTTACTAGTTCTGCTCTTTTATTAATTAAGGAAATATCCATAGCGCTATAAGGTTCAACTTTCATGCCATACTCTTTACTTATTATTATAGGCGCTTTATTTGATCTGATAGTCCTTAAAAATTTTGGTGTTTTTTTCATCTCTGATTTTAGTTCGTTGATAGACATTTTTAGGAGAGGTTCTACATCAACTCTTAGATCAACAGCTTGGCCCCATTGATATATTGGATGGATACAAAATTTTGGATGAAGTGGTGCGCAAAGATAAAGTCTTGATTTTCCATAAAAATACTCATTAAGCGTGATAATCTTCTCTTTTTTAATTATTGTCTCTGTATCGAGCTTATTTGAAGTTTTTAAAAAATTGCCCCATGTATCTTTTTGCTTATTCTTTATTAGACCTAAAACTTTATGCGTAAGTTCTGCATCGAATAATGCACTATGAGCTCCTTTAGTCTCAAAACCATTCATCCTAGCTAAAGATTCTAGCTTCATTACAGCGTTCCCTTTTTCATTAGTCTCAGTTTTTAATATTTTATTGTCTAAAGCAAAAGCACCTCGAGCAATATTTAGACCATCATGTCTTTTGTTGGGGGATGAATTTGTGATATATGGATATCTCAATCCTTTGAAGAACTCTTTTCTGATCATTTCATCATCAAAACCTATATTGGACCAACCTAAGAATATAGCTGGGCTCCACTTTTTAAAGATCTTCTCAACTTGAGATAACATTTGATAATGACTTAGATTTGCTTTTGTTAACATGTTAACATCAGTCTTGTTAACAAGAAGAGCCATACATTGAGGAATTTCTCCTTCAGGAAGTCTACATCTTAAATTAAATCTTTCTTTTTCTACTAAGTTTTCATCTACTAAAATTCCACCTATTTCAATAATACTTCCAAAGTCTGTACTAGAGCTTGAAGATTCTATATCCCAAATTACTATGTTCATAATTTATAAATTAATGCTAATTGGAAGGTGTGAAGGCTCGCATCTAAACAAGTAGCAAGTAAGTTTCTAGTATATTAATTTTAAGTAAAGTCAAATAATTATTTGTTAATTAAGTGATAAAATTTTTCAACTCTCTCAAGAAATTTGTTTTGAAAATTTATTAGTTCACTACCTTCAATTTTAAAATCCTGAAACAATCTATCTACAGTACACAATAAAATTACGCCTTGGGTAATATTGGAATTATAAACAGTATTGTGAGCTAGAGAATAAGCTCCAATTTGTAAAAAGTAATCCTGTATGTATTCCTCTTTTTTTGGTTTATTGCTTTGTTTAAAGTCTAAAATTGATTCTTTGCCTTCATAAACTCCTATACAATCAGCAGTGCCTGCGTATTTACCAGGATAATATATTGTAGCTTCAGACCCCCATATCTCTATCAATTTATTTTTTAAACCATTGTCAATAATTTCTTCTGCCATTTTTTTTGATTTGTTGTCGTCATCTAATAGTTCTTGATTTAATTTTCCGTATAAAAACTGTTCAATATAAGAATGCATAGAACTGCCTCTGGCTGAGGCCTCTTTCTTAATTCTTTCTGCTTCCACGCTCCCTACCCTTTGTCTCCAAGCAAGAATTGCAGCTTTGTCCTCTTCACTTTTAGTGGCTGACAAGATTGTTGTTACAGATGGCAAACTTGATCCATCTAAAGAATAATGTCTTGAACCATTTATCAAAGATCTTGTTGATTTTGGATAGGCAAATTTGGCGTTCCACTTCATCAAATCATTTATAGAGCTATTTAAAATAATTTAAATTAATTTTTAGCTTGTTTTGAGGTTGGTATATTTAATTTTTTAACATTCTCATTTTTTGATGCTATTTCAACTTGTTCGGGATCTTTAATATTTCCAAGTGTATTCATTATAGATCTTGCATCTCTTCCAAAACTATCAGTAGCTTGCATCGCTTGTTCTAATTTTTTTCTGAGTTCTTTTATTCCATCGAAATGTTTTTCGAATCTTGAGCTTATATTTTTTAAATCATTATAAATTTGTGTAGCATGTTGTTGAACTTTAAGTGTTTGAAATCCTAAATGATAGGATTGTAATAAAGCAGATAAAGTGTTAGGGCCAGAAATTGTAACCTTATATTTGGTTCTTAACTCATGTAAAAGTAGCTCTTTAGTTTTAGGGTCTCTATAGCTAGAGAGTTCTGAAAATAATCCCTCAGTTGGAACATAAACAATTGCAAAATCTGTACTTTTCGGCGGTGCTATATATTTTGCGTTAACAGTTTTAGCCTTTAACCTAAAAGCTGATGCTAAATCTTTCCTGGCCTCTGCTTGTGCATCTTTGTCATTAGCATTATATGCATCATCAATTGCTTTATATTTTTCAACAGGCCAGTGACTATCAATTGGCAACATCACATCTTGAAGTTTAATTGCAAACTCTACTGTTTCTGATGTGTCCTCTTTCATTTTAGCATTTGCGATATATTGAGATGATGGTAACAAATCTTTTAGGAGTGCGCCTAATCCAAATTCCGCAAGAGTTCCATATGATTTTACACCACTCAAAATTCTACTAAAATTATCTTGGCTTTTATTTAACTCGCTTACTTGTTGATTAAAAACTGATACTTTTTCATCAACTTTTGTAAGAGCGCCTGTCATATCTTTTGCTATTTCTTTGCTCATAGACCCAAAAGATTGGCTAAATGTATTTTTTAGTGAACTTAATTCGTCTTTAAAAATTTGTTCATTGTTAACTGGCTCAGGTTGT
>CACMAZ010000006.1 GCA_902611815.1 uncultured Pelagibacteraceae bacterium | reverse complement strand
GAGATTAAGTTTATTTGGGGACAAATTAGAAAAAATTGAGGAATTTGATCCATTAACTGGAGATCAGGTAAGAGAGTTAAATTTAATTAAAGTTTATGCAAATAGCCATTACATAACTCCTAAACCAACTGTGGAACAAGCGGTTATAAATATTAGAAAAGAATTAGAAATAACATTAAAAAAACATAAATCTGAAAATAAATTACTTGAAGCCCAAAGACTAGAGGAGAGAACTAAGTTCGACTTAGAAATGATAGAGGCTACAGGCTCTTGTGCAGGAATAGAAAATTACTCTAGATTTTTATCAGGTAGAAAGCCAGGGGAACCACCACCAACTCTATTTGAATACTTTCCAGACAACACTTTAGTTTTTGTTGATGAATCTCATGTAACAGTTCCTCAACTTAACGGAATGTTCAAAGGAGATAGATCAAGAAAAAGTACACTTGCGGAGTATGGTTTCCGTCTTCCATCTTGTATGGACAATAGACCTTTAAAATTTGAAGAATGGGATTTAATGAGAACTCAAACTATATTTGTTTCTGCAACTCCTGGTCCTTGGGAACTAGAGCAGACGAAAGGTAAATTCATAGATCAAGTAATTAGACCAACAGGTTTGATTGATCCAGCGGTAGAGATTAAACCAGCTAAAAATCAAGTGGATGATTTAATGCATGAGTGTAAAAAAGTTATTGATAAAAATTATAGGGTTTTGGTCACTACTCTAACAAAAAAAATGGCTGAAGATTTAACAGAGTATCTTCATGAAAATGGAATTAAAGTAAGATACCTTCATTCAGATATTGATACACTTGAAAGAATAGAGATTATGCGTGACTTGAGGATGGGTGTATTTGATGTTCTTGTAGGAATAAATCTTTTAAGAGAAGGTCTTGATATACCAGAGTGTGCATTAGTTGGAATTTTAGATGCAGATAAGGAGGGCTTCTTAAGATCAGAAACATCTTTAATTCAAACTATTGGTCGAGCAGCGAGAAATGTTGATGGTAAAGTAATTCTTTATGCAGATAAAGAGACGAAAAGTATTAAGAAAGCATTAAAAGAAACTGATAGAAGAAGATCAATTCAAATAGAATACAACAAGAAAAATAAAATTGATGCAAAGTCAGTAAAAAAAGAAATTAGTGATATTTTAGAAAGTGTTTACGAAAAAGATTATGTAAAAATTAGCGAGGGTTCAAATATTGGCGGAAATCTCAAAAAACACCTTAAAGCTCTAGATAAAAAAATGAAAGAGGCAGCTTCTAATCTTGAGTTTGAGGAAGCAGCAAAAATTCGAGACGAAATTAGAAAGCTGGAAAGCACAGAGCTTGAAATAACTTTAAATCCTAAAATTAGACAATATGATGTTAAAAATAAACTATATCCTAAAGGACGTTCCACAATGGGGATGCCCGGAACAAAAGTAACAAAAAGGAAAGAAAAAAAATGGAAGCACAAAAAATAATTATCACAGGTGGTGCTACCAGGATCGGTGCAGCAATTGCAGAACGATTATCTGGTTTTAAAGTCCAGATTTTAATTCAATATAATAAATCAAAATCTAAAGCTGAAAATTTAAGAAATAATTTAGAGCAAAAAGGCTCAAAAATTTATTTGATAAAAGCAGACCTAGGAAAAGAAAAAGATGTTTTAAAAATAGTCAAATTTGCAAAAAAAAATATGGGTTATCTTGATTGTCTTATTAATAATGCCTCTGTATTCGAAAATGATAAAATTGAAAATTTTAATTCAAAAAGTTGGAATAATCATCTAAATGCAAACTTAAAAGCACCAGCTATTTTATCCAAAGAATTTTCAAAATGTGTAGTTAAAGGCAACAACAATATTATCAACATTATTGATCAAAGAGTTTTTAAACTTACTCCATATTTTTTTTCTTATACCTTAAGTAAAGCTGGTCTTTATACTATGACTAAAACAAGTGCGATGAGTTTTGCGCCAAGGATAAGAGTTAATGGTATTGCGCCGGGGCCTACGATTAAAAATAAAAGACAATCTGTTGCCCACTTTAAAAAACAGTATCTAGCTACACCACTAAGAAGACAGGTAAATGTTAATGATATTTGTAATGCAGTTGACTTTTTAATTAAAAATAGATCTATTACTGGTCAAGTTTTAGCGCTAGATAGCGGGCAGAGTTTGAATTGGCAAACTCCTGATGTATTGGGTGGTAAAGAATGAAGAAAAACAATATTGAAATTTTCAGAATAGGTAAAATAAAAAACCTATTTAATTACGAAAAAAAAGTTTTAATTAAAGAGCTTATTTTAAATCTAAAACTAGGTTATTATGATTTTGAGAAAGAAAAACCTCAAAAAGTAAAGTTTTCATTAGAAATTGATTATAAAGATAAAAAACCATCAGATGATAAAGATTTAAAGTCTATAGTAAATTATTCAAAGGTGGTGCGACTTATAAAGAAACTGGTAAAAAATAAACATTATAATTTCCTGGAAACCCTAGCTGAAGATGTATTTGATGAGCTTTTTAAAGATAAAAGAATTGAGAAAATAAATCTTAAAATAGAAAAACTTGAAATAATGAAGGACTGCTCGTCGGTTGGTATTCAAATTTCAAAAAAGAGAATTAATGACAAATTCTGATACAGGAAAAGATATTATAAAAAAAGAAATACCGTTAATTGCTAAATTGCCAGGTGTTTACAAAATGCTGAACGAAAAAAATGAGGTTTTGTATGTTGGGAAAGCAAAAAATTTACCTAATAGATTGAAAAGTTATGTATCAGAAAAAAATCATATTATTAGAACTGAGAGAATGCTATCTCAAACTAGAAAACTTGAAGTAACAACTACTTCAAACGAAAGTGAAGCTTTATTATTAGAAGCCAATTTAATTAAAAAATACAAGCCAAGATTTAATATATTATTGAGAGATGATAAATCATTTCCTTTTATTTTTATTAGTAACAAAGAAAAGTGGCCACAAATAAAAAAACATAGAGGAAAAAAGGACAAAGAAGGTTTTTTCTTTGGTCCGTTTGCGTCTGCAGGTTCTGCGAATTGGACCATAAAAATGATCCAAAAAATATTTCAGTTAAGAATTTGTGATGACACTGTATTTAAAAATAGGGAAAGACCATGCATATTATATCAAATTAAAAGATGTTCTGGTCCTTGTGTAAATTTTATACACGAGAATGATTATAAAAAATCTGTAGATGATGCTATTGACTTTGTCTCTGGAAAATCAAGAAAAATTCAAAAAAGTTTATCGGCACAAATGGAAACTGCTAGCGATGAACTAGATTTTGAAAAAGCTGCAATACTTAGGGATAGAATTAAATCACTCAATATTATTCAGTCATCTCAGAGAATTAATGAAGCAAATTTAGTAGAGGCTGATGTTATTGCTGGTTACAAAGAGTCTGGTAAAACTTGTATCCAAGTTTTTTTTTATAGGTCTAAACAAAATTGGGGTAATCAAGCTTTTTTTCCCAAACATGATCCAGATGAGAATTTAAGTAATATAATTAATTCTTTCGTTACACAATTTTATGAAAATAAAAGTGTACCTGTAAATATTATTTTAAGTGAGGATATAAAAGAAAAACTATTAATCGAAAAAACCTTAAGTAAAAAAGAAAATAAACAAGTTAGCATTTCAGTTGCTAAAAAAGGTTCAAAATTAAAAGTCATTAATCAAGCTCTCAAAAATGCAAAAGATAGTTTAAATAGAAAAATCTATGAAAGCCAAAATAATAAAGACTTATTTGAGAACATTTCGCAAAAATTTGATCTTGAGAGCAATATTAACTTAGTAGAAGTATATGATAATAGTCATATTCAAGGTACTGACAGCATAGGAGCGTTAATTACATTTGGTGAAGAAGGTTTTATAAAGAAAAGATATAGAAAATTTAATATTAAAATTAAAAATAACGAGCAAGACGACTATGGTATGATGCGAGAGGTTATTAATCGAAGGTTCAAACGAGCCATTCAAGAAAAGGATAATTATTTGACAATGCCAGACCTAATTTTGATTGATGGTGGAAAAGGCCAATACTCAGTAGTAAGAGAAACAATGAATGAATTAGGCCTCCACGAGATCCCGGTCATAGCAATTGCAAAAGGGAAACTTAGAAATAGTGGTAATGAAACCTTTTTTCATAATGGTAAAGAATTTAAATTTGAAAAAAACGATCCCACTTTATTTTTTTTACAAAGAATAAGAGATGAGGCGCATAGATTTGCAATAAGCGCTCATAGAGCAAAAAGGAAAAAGGGCTTAAAAAAATCGCTTCTTGATCAAATTAGCGGGATCGGGTCTATTAGAAAGAGAGCTTTATTAAATCATTTTGGATCTGCTAGAGCTGTCGAGTCTGCTAGTTTAGATGAAATAAAATCAGTAGAGGGAGTTGAGGAAAAGGTTGCAAAAAAAATATATAACTTTTTTCACGAATGAAATTTAAATTTCCTAATTATCTGACAATTGGCCGTATAATTATAGTCCCAATATTTGTGTTAACATTTTATTTGCCAGGATTTTATGGAGATGTAATTCCATTTTTTTTATTTGTTCTTGCATCTTTTACAGATTTTTTAGATGGTCTTTTAGCAAGATTGTATAAAGAGGAGTCTAAACTTGGTGAACTTTTAGATCCCATTGCTGATAAAATTATCGTAGCAACAGCTCTAATTTTATTAGTTATGGATGGAACAATAAAAAATTTTGAGGTTATAGCTGCGATTATTATTCTGATAAGGGAAATTTTGATATCTGGCCTCAGAGAATTTTTAGCAAAAGGGCAAGTAAATTTACCAGTGTCAAATCTTGCAAAATTGAAAACTTTTTTACAAATGTTTTCAATTTCTATTTTATTAACAGGGGAAACTGGTAATAAAATTTTGAATTTTCAAGACTATAATGCTCAAACTATTGGTATTATAATTTTGTGGCTTTCGGCTTTCTTAACTTTATTTACAGCTTATGATTATCTTAGAAAAGGAATTGACCATGCAATTTCTCAAGATAATAAATAATTAAGCAGCTTTCTTTTTTCTTACAATCAATTGATAGGAGTCTGATAATTCGATAATTGATTTACAAACTTTAAAATTATAATTTGCTATTTGTGAAACCGGAGTTACTTCTGCAGCAGTGCCAGTAAGAAAACAACCGGTAAAATTTTTAAGTTCATCTGGTGTAATTTTTCTTTCAATTACTTTTATATTTTTTGATTTTGCAATATCTATGACTGTTCTTCTTGTGATGCCATCAAGGAAAGAGTCAGGTGTTGGTGTATGTAGATTTCCATCTTTATCTTTAAAGAAGATATTTGCACCAGTGGCTTCTGCAACATTACCTTCATGATCTAACATTAAAGAGTCGGTGTATCCATCCCTCTCTGCTTCGTGTTTTGACAAAGTACATATCATGTATAATCCAGATGCTTTCGTGTCCCAAGGTATTGTATCTGGTGCAGGTCTTTTCCATTTAGATATATTTAATTTTATTCCTTCAACTTTTAACTTTGGATCGAAATAAGATCCCCACTCCCAGGTTGCAATTGCTACATGAATTTTTGTTTGTTGAGCTGAAATAGCCATCATTTCACTACCTCGCCAGGCAATTGGTCTAACATAACCATTTTCAACTTTTTGAACTGAAATAATGTTTTTGCTAGCTTTGTTTATTTGATCCTCACTATAAGGAATTTCAAAACCCATTCTTTTTGCTGAGTGAAAAAATCTAGAAGTATGTTCCTCTAATTTAAAAATTTCGCCATCGTAAACTCTCTCACCCTCGAAAACGCAACTCGCGTAATGTAGTCCATGGCTTAAAACATGTAACTTAACATCTGACCAATTTACTAGTTCAGAATTATACCAAATTTTACCGTCTCTTTTATCGTAAGGAATCATCATAAAAAGAAAATTTATAAAAAAATAACTTCCTAAATTTAATATGTCAATATAACTTACTTATTATGAAAGATCTTCTTTATTTAAAAGATGAACAATTAAAAGGTTTTATTGAAAAAATTTTTGTCACTTATAGGGAGTCATTTAGTGATCCCAAGAAAATACTTAAAAAGTATCAATTAGGTACTGCGCATCATAAATCTCTTCATTTAATATCTTTTTATGAAGGAATTACAATTTCACAACTATTAAAAAAATTAAATGTAACTAAGCAGAGTTTAAATAGGGTTCTAAATGATTTGAAGAGGCTAGATTTTTTAGAATTTAAAAAAGATAGTAAAGATACTAGAGTTAGACATATTTATTTAAGTTCTAAAGGAAGTAAAATTTACAACGAAATTTTTTTTTCTCAAAAAAAAAGAATTTATAAAGCTTTTTTAAACTCATCAGCAAAAGAAGTGCTTAATTTTGACCAGGTCTTAAAAAGAATAATAAATGAAAAACTATAAAGCTCATATATTAGTTGTAGACGATGATGACGGTATAAGAAATTTAGTAAAAAAATTTTTAAATGAAAAAAGTTTTTTGGTAAATACAGCTAGTTCAGCTGAAGAAGCTCAAAAAAAAATTGCAATCATAAAATTTGATTTGATAATTTTAGATATTATGATGCCTGGCAAAAGTGGTTTGGAATTTTTAAATGAAAATAAATCCTTTATTGATACACCGATAATACTTTTGACCGCTAAAGGTGAGCCAAAAGAAAGGGTTGAGGGTCTCGAATCTGGAGCAGATGATTATTTACCGAAACCATTTGAACCACAGGAACTGCTATTGAGAATAAAAAATATTTTATCCAAAACACAAAAAAAGAACATTATTAGAGCTATAAATTTTGGAAATATCAAAATTGATTTAACAAAGTTGTTAATAATAAAAGAGAAAAAAGAACTTAAAATCAACACAACCGAAAAGAAAATTTTAGATAAAATGATAAATCAACCTGGTAAGGTTTTTAGTAGACAAGAAATAGGAAAACTTATTAATTTAGAAAAAGAAAGATCAATTGACGTAATTATTACTAGACTAAGAAAAAAAATTGAAATGAATCCAAAAAATCCAAAATATTTACAAACTATAAGAGGTACGGGATATGTTTTATGGATTGAATAAATTTGTTAAAGAAATACTTCCAAAAAGATTATTTTATAGAGCTCTTCTAATTGTTGCAGCTCCGATCATAATTTTGCAAATCACTATATCAGTAGTTTTTTTTGATAGTTTGTGGATAAAAACAAATAAAGGTATGACAAATGCATTAATAGGAGAAATTAAATTTTTTTTAGATGCTTATGACAATGAAGATTACAATAAAGAAAATTTAATAAACTTATTTGAAGAACATCACAACTTTACTGTAAAATTTATTTCATTTGGCGACTTACCAAAACAAGATATGGAGAGATGGTTCAGTCCGATGGATCGTACTTTAAGAAGAGAATTAAAATCCAGAAATTTAAGTTATTGGTTTGATACTACAAAATTCAAAGGATTAATTGAATTAAGAATAAAACATATTAATGGGTACTTTGAATTTTATATTCCCAAAGAAAGAGTTACCAGTACATCGGCTAGATTATTTGCGTTATGGATCACATTCCCGGCGTTTTTATTAATTACAGTTGCCTTAATTTTCTTAAAAAACCAAACACGACCAATCGTAAATTTAGCGAAAGCATCTGAAAAATTTGGAAGAGGTGAAGATGTTGGTGAATTCAGGCCTTCTGGTGCTCTTGAAATACGTCAAGCTGGATTTGAATTTGATAGAATGAGGAAAAGAATTTTAAGACATTTAAATCAGAGATCAGAGATGTTGTCTGGAATAAGCCACGATTTAAGAACTCCACTAACAAGAATAAAGTTACAATTAGCCTTTATTAAAGACAACAATATTTCAAAAAAACTTTCTGAGGACATAGAGGAAATGGAAAAAATGTTAAACGAATATTTGCAGTTTGCTAGTTCGACGTCTTCTGAAAAAGATGAATCGTTTAATATCTCAAAAACAATCAAATCTTTAATAAAAAAATATGATAATGCTTTAATATCCTCAGATATTGAGGAAAATGTAAGCTTTAATGGGCGAAAGAATTTATTATTAAGGTGTTTTAGCAACATAATAGACAATGGTCTTAAGTATGGAAAAAAAATTACATTTTCCTTAAAAAAGTTAAATAAAATAATGGTTATAATTATAGAAGATGACGGACCAGGTATTCCAAAATCAGAATATTCAAATGTTTTCAAACCTTTTTATAAAATAAATAAAGGAAGAGGTGACTCAAAATCAAGCGTGGGTCTTGGCCTTTCAATTGCATCTGATGTGGTTAGATCCCATGGGGGAAAAATTGATTTAAATAAATCAAAATTAGGCGGTTTGAGTGTTAAGATTTCTTTACCTTTTTAGTTCGTTTATTTTTTTTTAATTTATTTATCTCGTTTTCCAACTTTTCAATTCTCCTTTTAAGAATATCTGTTTCTTCTTTTGTTGAAATTTTCATTTTCAAAATAATTTCATCTCTCTGAGATTTAATTATGTTAATTACTTCATTACTTAAGTCTTTGTAGGATATTAATCCTTGAGCAAGTAAACTTGTTAATTTTTCTAATAAAATTTTAGATTTTGACATACTTTTGCTTTTAAAAATAATATATTCTAAATTTTATAATATGCTTATTAATAATTTGAATCCAGTAGCTTTTGAAATATTTTTTATCAAAATTCACTGGTACTCTCTTGCGTATATTTTTGGGATAATCTGTGGATGGATTTACATAAAGAAAGTATTAATTAAAAACAATATCCATAAAATTTACCTCGATGATTTAATAACTTATCTAATTTTAGGTATAATTGTAGGAGGGAGACTAGGTTATGTCTTGATTTATAATCTAAAATTTTATTTAAAAAACCCTATAGAAATAATTATGATATGGCAAGGAGGGATGTCTTTTCACGGGGGGTTAATAGGAATTATAATAGCTACTGTTATTTTTTGTAAAAAAAATAATTTAGAAAAGTATATTTTTTTTGATTTTATAGCTGTTGCAGCACCTATTGGAATTTTTTTTGGTAGAATTGCAAATTTCATAAATAGCGAGCTTGTCGGAAAACCAACCGATTTAATTTGGGGTGTGATCTTTCCGTTAGTCGACAATATTCCGAGACATCCGTCTCAATTGTACGAGGCTATTTTTGAAGGTATAATTTTATTCATTATAATGAATAAAATTTACTTTAGTAAAAATTACAAGGAAGGGAGCTGTTCTTTCGCTTTTTTAATTTTTTACGGAATATTTAGATTGTTTTCTGAAATTTTTAGAGAACCTGATGAACAAATTGGTTATATCTTTGGATCACTGAGTATGGGAATGTTATTAAGTATACTTATGATTTTTATTGGTATTTTACTCATACGTAGAAAATGAAAAAATCCTTTGAAAAATTTAATATTGTAAAAAATCGAAAAATTAAAGTTGATGATTTTGTAAATAGAGCATTATACAAACCAAAAATAGGCTACTATTCAAATAAAATGCCTTTTGGGAAAAAAGGTGATTTTGTTACATCTCCAACTATATCAAATTTATTTTCTGAGATTATAGCTATATGGATAATTTCTTCTTGGGAAACTTTAGGAAAACCTAAAATTTTTAACTTAGTCGAGCTTGGCCCAGGTGATGGAAGTTTATCGGAAGTATTAGTAAAAACTTTTAAAAATTTTCCAACCTTTAATAACTCTGTAAATTTTTTTTTATACGAAAAAAGTGAATTTTTAAGAAGGATTCAAAAAAAAAAATTACAGGGAACTAATTTAAAGTGGATAAATAATTACAAAAACATAAAGGGCGGTCCAATTATTTTTTTTGGTAACGAATTTTTTGATGCAATACCAATTAAACAGTTTTTTATTAAGGATAAAAAATTACTAGAAAAATGCTATATTTTTAATGGAAAATTTCTTGAGGAAACCCAGTGCAAGCCTAAATTGAGCGATCTAATTAAATTAAAATCTTTTAAAATTTTAAAAAAACTTAAATTTATTGAATACCCAAAACAAGGTCTTGGGGAATTAAGTAAAATTATAAAAAAAATAAAATCTTTATCTGGTGGAGTGCTATTAATTGATTACGGTTATATGGGAGCATTAAATGAAAGTACTATACAAATTGTGATGAAAAATAGACAAATTCACAAAAAAAACCTATTAAAGTATATTGGTAATGCAGATATCACTTCATTGGTAAATTTTAGCTTATTAAATGAATTTTTTTCAAAAAAAAAATTAAATGTTAAGAGAGTAGTTACACAGAAATTTTTTTTAGAAAGAATGGGGATTATTGAAAGAGCTAAGATCCTGGAAAAAAAAATGAATGAAAAACAAAAAAAATATATGATCACAACACTTTCAAGACTTTTAAATAAAAGTTCAATGGGAGAGTTATTCAAAGTTATTTTTGCATATAAAAGTAATAATAAAAAATTTTTTGGATTTGAATGATTTTATCAAAAAAATTATCAAAATATAAAAGTATTAAACACTGCTTTCTAGGCATGGAAGGTGGAAAATCTAAAGGAATATATAAAAGCTTAAACTGTGGAAGAGGTTCATCTGATACAAAAGTAAACGTAACAAAAAATCTTAAAATAGCTTGTCGAAAAATTGGTTCAACTCACAAAAAATTAATATTGTTACATCAAGTCCATAGTAATAAGTTTTTCTATGTAAATAGAAGAAAATATAAAACAAAGCTAGTTGGAGACGCTTTAATTACAAATAAAAAAAATATTGTATTGGGTATTCTGACTGCTGATTGCGCACCTATAATTATTTATGACCCAAAACTCAAAATAATTTCAGCAATACATGCTGGGTGGAAAGGTGCTTACAAAGAAATCATAAAAAAAGTTGTTAATTTTTTAATTAAATCAGGAAGTGACACCAAAGATTTGGTTGCTGCTATTGGCCCTTGTATAGCTCAAAAAAATTATGAAATTAAATCTGATTTTAAGCTTAAATTTTTAAAACAAAATACTGTGAATAGAACTTTTTTCAAAAAAATAAAAAAAAAAACATATTTTAGCCTAAATAAATATGTTTACTATCAATTGAAAAGTCTTGGTTTAAAGAAAATCGATTTAGTTGATAAGGATACATATAATCCAAAAAATAATTTTTTTAGTGCAAGAAGAGCTATACATAACAATCAAAATGATTATGGTAGAAATATATCATTAATTATGATTAAATAACTTTTTTCAAAATAATGAAACTTCTAACAGGAAATAGTAATAAAAAATTAAGTGAAAAAATTGCTAAATATTTAAAAGAAAGGCTCGTCAATTCAAGTATTAGAAAATTTAAAGATGGGGAAATATATATAGAGATTAATGAAAATATTAGAGGTAATAATATTTTTATTATTCAATCAATCTCATCTCCAGCTAATGATAATCTAATGGAGATGTTATTATGTATTGATGCTTTAAAAAGATCATCTGCAAAAAATATCACTGCTGTAATTCCTTATTTTGGCTATGCAAGGCAAGATAGAAAAGTTGTGCCGAGAACATCTATATCAGCAAAATTAGTTTCTAATTTAATTACTAAAGCTGGTGCTGATAGAGTTGTAACAATTGATTTACATGCAGGACAAATTCAGGGTTTTTTTGATATACCAGTTGATAATTTATTTGCTACTCCAATATTTGCAAGACACATAAAAAAAAGAATTAAATCAAAAAATATAATTTGCGTGTCACCAGACGTTGGTGGTGTGGCTAGAACAAGAGGACTAAGTAAGTTTCTTAATTCAGGTTTAGCGATTATAGATAAAAGAAGACCTTCTCCAGGAAAATCTGAAGTGATGAATGTTATAGGAAATGTTAAAGATAAGTGTTGTATTATGGTTGATGATATAATTGACTCAGGAGGTACAATTGTAAATGCTGCTAAAGTTCTGAAAGAGAAAGGTGCAAAGGAGATACACGTTTACATAACACATGGGGTATTAAGTGGTGATGCAGTTAATAAAATTAGAAAATCAACCATTAAAAATTTAGTTATTACAGACACGATAGACAATTATAGCAAAATAAAAAACGCTAAAAATATTGAAATTTTATCTGTATCAAATTTAATGGGTGAAGCAATAAGACGTATTTCTAACTCAACATCTGTATCTTTTCTGTTCAAATAATTTTCTTGTTTTATTAGTCAACATGAGTTAAAAAACTTTTTTTTTTATGAATTCTTTAGAAGCAAATATTAGAAATAACAAAACATCCGGTGAACTAAAAATAATAAGACAACAAGGAAATGTTCCTGGTATTGTCTATGGTGGATCAAAAAAAAACCAAAATGTATCTGTATCTATAAAAGTACTAAAAAGTCTAATGGAACAAGATAACTTTCTCTCGAAAATTATAAAACTTAAGGTCGACGGAAAAGAAGAAAGCGTATTACCTAAAGATATATCTTTTGATGTAATCACAGATGAGCCAATACACATAGATTTCTTGAGAGTTGTAAAAGGTTCAAGCGTTATAATTGAGATACCAGTTAAATTTATCAATAATGAAAAATCTCCAGGGTTAAAAAGAGGAGGTGTACTTAATATTGTCAGAAGGAAAGTAGAATTAAAATGTCCATCTGAAAATATACCAAGTGAATTAATTGTTGATTTGGACGGGGTGGATATAGGACATAGTTTTAAGATATCATCAATAAAATTACCTGAAAATGTTATTCCAACTATTACAGGAAGAGATTTTGTAATTGCTACCGTAGCAGCACCAACAGTAATTAAGGAGCCAGAAAAACCAGCTGAGGCCGCAGAAGGTGAAGAAGGAGCAGAGGGTTCTGCGGATGCGCAAGAAGCAGCGGCAGCGCCTAAAGATGGAGCAGACGAAAAAGGTGGAGCTGAGCCAGAAAAAAAAGATGCTGGTAAAAAAGATGAAGGTAAGAAACCTCAATCAGAAAAAAAATAATTGATAAAATTTAATTTACATGTTTTTATTTGTTGGACTAGGTAACCCCACGCCAAATTCAGAGAACAATAGACACAATATTGGTTTCAAAATAATTGACGCTATAAACTCAAAATTTAAGTTATCAAAACAAAAACCTAAATTTAAAGGTCTATTAACAACTGGAAATATCAACGAAAAAAAAGTTTATGCAATAAAGCCATTAACATTTATGAATAACTCTGGGATCTGTATAAGAGAACTTATAGAGTATTTTAAAATTGAAGCTGAAAATATAATAGTCTTTCATGACGATTTAGATATTGACTTTGGTAAGATTAAAACAAAGTTTGGAGGTTCTAGTGCGGGTCACAACGGGATAGAATCTATAGATAAATTTATAGGTAAAGATTACTCAAGAGTAAGAATAGGAATTGGTAAACCAAACGACAAAATTGCAGTTTCAGATTATGTTTTAAAGGATTTTGACGATGATGAAAAACAGCAACTAGAAACTTTAAAAAATAATATCACTGAAAATTTAGCTATTTTAATTGATAAAAAACTAGACCTTTTCTCAAGCACAATTAATAATAAATAATGGGATTCAAGTGTGGTATCGTTGGATTACCAAATGTGGGTAAATCAACTTTATTTAACGCTTTAACTAATTCATCAAAAGCACAAGCGGGTAACTTTCCATTTTGCACAATAGAACCTAACGTTGGCGTTGTTCCTGTTTTAGATAATAGATTAGACAAATTGTTTGAAATCTCTAAATCAAAAAAAAAAATTTATACAACTATAACTTTTCTTGATATTGCGGGTTTAGTGAAAGGTGCTTCGAAAGGAGAAGGATTAGGTAACAAATTTTTATCACATATTAGAGAGGTTGATGCAATTGTTCATTTATTAAGATGTTTTGATTCTGATGATGTCCAAAATGTAAATAAGGACGTAAATCCTATAAGAGACTTAGACATTATTGAGACAGAAATGAAGCTTGCAGACTTAGAGTCTATAGGAAAAAGAATAGATAAAAAAAATTTAAAAAAGATTACAGATGATGAGTTGAATATACTTAAAACAACTGAGGATTACATTAATAAAGACAAAGATTTAAATGACCTCAGAAATTTATTTGATTTAGATTTAATAAATAAATCTGGCTTACTGTCCTTAAAACCAAAGCTATATGTGTGTAATGTTGATGAAAAAAGTATTTCATCAGGAAATAAATATTCAGAAGAAGTTAAAAAAAATAAGAAAATTGATAATACAATTTTAGTCTCAGCAGAAATAGAAAATCAGATAAATCAATTAGAAAATAATGATAAGAAAAATTTTATGGAGTTAATGAATATTGAAAAAACTGGTTTAAATTATTTAATTGAAAAAGGATATAAGTTGCTTGAACTTGAGACTTTTTTTACATCTGGGCCTGAGGAATCTAGAGCGTGGACAGTAAAAAAAGATAGCACTGCTCCTGTCGCTGCGGGAAAAATTCATTCAGATTTTGAAAAAGGATTTATAAGAGCTGAGACAATTTCCTTCGATGATTTTGTTAATAATAAAGGTTGGCTTAACTGTAAAAACAATGGCAAAATGAGATTAGAGGGAAAAGATTATATAGTAAAAGATGGAGATATTTTAAACTTCCGTTTCAATACGTGACCAGATTTTTTTCATGCTAAAGTAGACTAGTATGCTTAGTATAATAAGGTAAACTATTGCTCTAAAGCCTATTTTGTGTCTTTGTTCTAGATGAGGTTCTGCTGTCCACATTAAAAAGCTCACTACATCTTTTGCCATTTGTTGTTCTGTAGCACTAGTGCCATCAGCATATTCAACTAGACCTTCAGACAAAGGTGCTGGCATTTTAATTTTGTTTCCGTACATATATTTATTGTAGTGAACTCCATCATCTAATTTCATTCCAACTGGCGGGTCTTCATATCCAAGCAAGACTGAGTAGACATAATCTGCCCCGCCCTTTCTAGCTTTAACTAGTACGGACATGTCTGGAGGATAAGCGCCACCGTTTGCTGATTTAGCTTCTTCCTCATTTGCGTAAGGCATTGCAAATTTATCAGATAATCTTGCAGGTCTTGTGAACATTTCTCCTTCTGGATTTGGTCCATCTAATATTTCAAAATTGGCAGCTATAGCTTTCGCCTCTTGCACTGAAAACTCTGGGCCACCCTCCTCTGAAAGATTTCTGTAAGACATATATTTTAATGAGTGACATGAAGCACATACTTCTTGATACACCTGATAACCTCTTTGTAGGGATGCCCTATCAAACTTTCCAAATGGTCCTTTAAAAGTCCAATCGGTTGTCAATAGTTTTTCAGCATTTTCCGCGGAACTAACCAAGTTGCTTGAAATTAAAAAAAAAATTAAAGAAAAATACTTAACAAATTTTAACATTATAGCTTTTGAAAATCTTCTTTACTTCTGGCTGGTTCTGCATTCAAGGAACCACCTAAAATAGGTTCGGATATACTCATCGGCAACGGCAGAGTTTTTTCGACTTTGCCTAATATCGGTAAAATTATTAAAAAGTGTGCAAAATAATAAGCAGTTCCAATTCTCGCGATTAATAAATATAAACCTTCAGCAGGCATTGCGCCAACATAGCCTAAAATCAATACATCTAAAACTAGTATCCAATAAAATTGTTTGTAGAGTGGTCTGAAAACTGCAGATCTAATTTTTGAAGTATCTAACCAAGGTAATGCTGCGAGAATTAAAATAGCCGACAACATTGCTATAACCCCCATAAGCTTATCTGGAATTGATCTTAAAATTGCATAAAAAGGTAAGAGGTACCATTCAGGAACGATATGAGCTGGCGTTACCAATGGATTTGCCTCTATATAATTATCAGCATGACCTAGCACGTTAGGTGAGTAAAAAACAAAAAATGCAAATAGTATTAAAAACAATAAAAGTGCAAATAAATCCTTAACAACTATATAAGGATGAAAAGAAACTGTGTCTTTAGATGGTTTTTTTATATCTATTCCAATCGGATTGTTATTTCCAGGAACATGTAAAGCCCAAATATGTAGAACAACTAAACCTAAAATTAAAAAAGGTATTAAATAATGTAGTGTAAAAAATCTTGTTAAAGTTGGATTGTCTACTGAGTATCCGCCCCATAACCATGTAGTAATACTTTCACCTACTAAAGGAATGGCGCTGAACAAGTTAGTTATAACTGTAGCTCCCCAAAAACTCATTTGTCCCCATGGTAAAACATATCCCATGAAAGCAGCTGCCATCATTAGTAGATAAATCATAATTCCTAAAATCCAAATAATTTCCCTTGGTGCTTTATACGACCCGTAAAATAAAGATCTGAATATATGTATGTAAACTGCAAGAAAGAACATTGATGCTCCATTTGCATGGATATATCTTATTAACCAACCATAATTAACGTCTCTCATTATGTGTTCAACACTGCTAAAAGCTAAATCTGCATGAGCAATATAGTGCATAGCTAAAACTAAGCCTGTTATAATTTGAGTTATTAGGCAAAAAGTTAAGATACCACCAAATGTCCACCAGTAATTTAAATTTTTTGGAGTCGGATAATCTGTTAAATGGTTTGCCAATGTTAATAAAGGCAGTCTGTCATTAAACCATTTTCCAAATTTTGACTTAGGTTGATAATTATGTTCACTCATATTTTTTATCCAATTTTAATTGTATTACTGTTAACGAATTCGTATTTAGGTATCTCTAAATTAGTTGGAGCCGGACCTTTTCTAATTCTACCTGAAGTATCGTAGTGGGAGCCATGGCAAGGACAAAACCAGCCATTATAATCTCCTTTATCTGCAAGAGGCACACATCCAAGATGAGTACATACTCCAAGCATAACAAGCCATTCGGGGTTTGATGCTCTATCTTCATCTTTCTCTGGATGTTTTAGTTCAGTTAAACTCACTGCTTTTGCCTCGGTAATTTCGTTCTCTGTTCTTCTTTTAATAAATACAGGTTTACCTCTCCACAGTACAGTTATTGATTGACCAGGCTTAACCAAACTTACATCAACTTCAGTTGTGGCTAATGCCTTAACAGAGGCATCGGGATTCATTTGATCTATCAAAGGCCAAGCGGCCGCACCGACACCAACTACACCGACTACTGTTGAGGCTGTATAAATAAAGTCTCTTCTATTAACTTTTTTTTGTTCTGACATTCTAATTATTAAATATACCTAATATATGAATTCATATAATATAAAAGCTAAATATATCCATAGTAAGAATGACACATAAAGAACCAAAATTTGTACCTAAAATTGCACTTTATCAGCCAGATATACCGCAAAATACCGCATCGATTATTAGAACCTGCTCATGTTTAGGAATAATGCTTGAAATTATTGAGCCATGCGGGTTTATCATTAATGATCGAAAATTCAAAAGAGTTGTGATGGATTATTATGATGCTAAAAATATTAACTTTTATAGAAGTCCAGAGGACTTTTTTATAAGTAAAAGAAATACAAGAATAATTTTAATGACAACTAAGTCAAAAAAATCCTATAAAGAATTTCTGTTTAAAAAAAATGATACTGTTTTATTTGGTAGAGAAAGCTCAGGTGTGCCAACTAGTGTACACAAAAAAGTAAGTCATAGATTAACTATTCCAATGATGAATAAAAAAAGATCACTAAATTTGTCATCATCAGTATCAATTGTAGTTTCAAAAATTTTAAATCAAAATAATTTTTAATGGACAAAGATATAAGAAAGAAATTAACTAAAAATTGGTTTATAAATCTGCAAGAAATGATTTGTAATACGATAGAGCAAATTGAGGGCAGAAAAATAAAATTTTTAAAGAAGACTTGGAAAAGAAGTATAAAAAAGGATGAAGGAGGTGGATGCTATTATATTTTTGAAAATGGGAAAGTATTTGATAAAGTTGGTGTCAACTTTTCAGAAGTTTATGGAAAGCTGTCTGAAGAATTTAGACAGAAAATTCCTGGTACAAAAAATAACAGAGATTTTTGGGCATCCGGCGTATCCGTGGTAATGCACATGAAAAATCCTCATGTACCAGCCATGCATTTTAATACCAGATATATTTATACAAATCACGGTTGGTTTGGAGGAGGAATGGACGTTACTCCATGCTTTAATGATTCAACTGTTAAAAAACTATTATTTAAAAAATTAAAAAAAATATGTGATAGGCACGACAAAAAATATTTTAAAAAATATAAGAAATGGTGTGATGAATATTTTTATTTATCACACCGAAAAGAACCGAGAGGAATTGGTGGAATTTTTTTTGATTATAAAAAAAAAGATTGGGAAAAAGATTTTAGATTTGTAAGGGATCTAGGAATAAATTTTATTCAAATCTTTAATCAAATTATTAGTCTTAGAAAAAGTAAAAAATGGAACTTGAAACAAAAAGATATTCAATATTTAAAAAGAGGTAGATATGTGGAATTCAATTTATTGTATGACAGAGGCACAAAATTTGGTTTACAAACTGGTGGCAATGTAGAGGCTATACTGATGTCACTACCTCCTTTAGCAAAATGGAAATAAAATATGAGTAACAAAGAACCAATTACAGTAGAAGGACTAAAAAAATTATCAGAAGAACTTGTCTTTTTAAAAGAAAAAAAAAGACCTGAAATAGTAAATGCTATTTCAGAGGCTAGGTCACACGGAGATTTAAAAGAAAACGCTGAGTATCATGCTGCAAAAGAACAGCAATCTTTAAATGAGGGAAGAATCCAAGAAGTAGAAGATACTATAGCAAGAGCAAATGTAATAGATGTAACTAAACTTGAAAATGATGGTAAGGTAATCTTTGGTGCAACTGTTTCTCTTCAAGATTTAGACAGTAATGAAAAAATTAAATATAAACTTGTTGGTAAAGATGAAGCAGATATTAAAAAAAAATTTATATTTTATCAGTCTCCTATTGGCAAAGGTCTGATTGGAAAAAATAATGGTGACTTTGTAGAAATTAATACTCCATCTGGTAAAAAAAATTTTGAAATTATTAAGGTAGACTACGTTTAATTTCTTAGAATACTATCAACTTTTTCATCAGCTAATTTAAAATTATTACTCAGCCATGCGGTTTCTAATTGTTTGAGTTTATCACCTAATAGCTTACCATCTTTATAATTATATTTTTCCTTTAAAAATTTAGCGTTAAAAGGAAAAACTGGCGTTTTCTCCATTTTATAAAATGTAATTAACTCATTAATATTATGAATATTTTTAGATTTGAGAATATGAAATTTGATAAGGTCAATTACTTTATCTTTACCATGTTTATAAAGGAGTATTTTTAAATTTTTCTTTTCAAAAAAATTCTTATTGAAATCTTGATAAGTATTTTTTAAAAATAATATTCTATCTTTTTCATCTTTAGATATATTAAATTTATGCACAAAATAATCCGCATTATCAGTTTCATCGATTATTAAAAGGCTTATTAAAAAGGTAAAATCATTTTCTTTAAAGAGATTTTCATTACTCCTTTTCTCAATATTTTTAATTATATTAAAATTGACAATTTGAGGAAAAATTAATTGTATTATTTCTCTTGAAAACTGATCTTTGGGTAATTTAAAAAAACCTTTAGATAGAATTATTTTTTTTAACTCACTAAGCAACCTATCGCCTGATATTATATTTATACCACTAATACTTTGTTTGATTATTTTTTTAGTTTCCTCTAAATGATTATTTTTTGAATAGATTAGAAAAAACCGAATATATCTTAAGATTCTCAAATAATCTTCTTTAATTCTGGTTGCAGGATTTCCAATAAATTTAACCCATCCATTTAACAGATCTTTTTTTCCATTAAATGGATCAAACAATTCTCCGTTTAAATTTGAATAAATCGAATTAAATGTAAAATCTCTTCTTTTTGCATCTTCTTTCCAATTCTTGCAATATTGAACCTCGGCAAACCTTCCATCTGTTTTCACATCTTTTCTCAAAGAGGTAATTTCGAATTTTTTCTTTTCTATAATTGCTGTTATCGTTCCATATTTTTTTCCAACATCTATATGTTTAATATTATTTTTATTTAAACAATTCACAACCTCATCTGGATTAAGGTTAGTTGCTAGATCAATATCCTCTATCTTCTCACCCAATATATTTTGTCTAACACATCCTCCAACAAAAAGTATTTCACTTTCTGATGAGTGATCGTTAATTGAATTAAAAATTTTTTTTATCTTTGGATCATTTTTTAAATTTTTCAATCTATTTGGAGAATTAATATTACTCTTGGTAAAAATTTTTAAAAACTTTTTTATCATAAAATGGCTGGGGCGCTAGGATTCGAACCTAGGAATGGCGGTACCAAAAACCGCTGCCTTACCACTTGGCTACGCCCCAAAGTCAATTTCTTATAACATAAAGTTTTAATATTTATATAGTTTTAGATAAAACAGACCAATATTTTGGGTAATTTTTTCTAAACTTTTTAAAGCTATTTATAATAGAATTTCTTGATTTAGAATAGGCGACAAAACATGACCCCGATCCTGTCATTTTAACAAAATTTATCCCGGGCTGATTTTCAAGAAATTCAATAGGTTTTTTTAACTCTGGATATTTTTTTATTACGATATCTTGCAAATCATTTTTCAGACTGTCCAAATTATTGAATTTGTTTTTAATGTTTTTTAGTGGTTTTGAGTATTTTTTTACTTTGGAAAAAATATACTTTGTTGAACAACCATATTTTGGCATAAATAATAATAAAAAATATTTTGTCTTTTTGTTCAATATTTTTACAGAATTATTACCATCTAAATACATAATATTTTTAAAAAATCCAAGTTTGACATCCTGTCCAATTGAGTCATTTATATTTTGTAATTTTTTTTTATTAATTTTAATAATTTTATTTTTCATGAAAATTTTAATTAAAGTAGCAGCATTCATAGATCCGCCACCCATTCCTGACTTAACAGGTATATTTTTTTTTACCATAACGAGATACTTTTTTTTCAGTAATTTTTTTTTGTCTAAAACAGATAAAGTTTTATAGATTGTATTACGACTAGTAATTTTTTTTGAAAATTTACCTTTAAACAATATCTTATGTTTACGACTGCCTATCTGTCTTAGACTAATTTCATCATAAAGTGAAATCAGTGATACTATGCTCTGTAATTTATGTAAATTTTTTGTTTTTCCTACAACATTTAAATTTAAATTTATTTTTGCATAAGACTTTTGTGATATCGTATTCATAGAAACAGTTTAATTAGTAAAATTATAGTCCAAAAACTAATTTTTTTTCAATTTCTTTTTTTAACTCTTCTTCGGTATCTTCTAATTTTAAAACTCCATTCCAAAAATATCTTGCCTGCACTTTTTTGTTAAGTCTCCATAATACATCACCGTAATGATCATTAACTATTGGATCGTAAGGCATAAGTTTTACAGCTTTTTCTAGATATTTTTTTGCATTAACAAAGTCTTCGATTAAATAATAAGCCCATCCAATTGAGTCTGTAATGTAAGGGTCATTTTCTCTTAAACTATAAGCTTCCTTTAGCATATCCATTGCTTCAGGAATTTTGTAAGATCTCTCTAACCAGCTGTATCCAAGATAATTTAAAACATATGGTTCATCTGGATCTATTTTAAGAGACTCTATTAAATCTTCATCAGCTTTTAAAAAATCTTTTTTTCTTTCGTAACTAGTGCCTCTTTTATATAAAAGATCAGCATATTCCTCTGCACTATAATTCGAGTATTCTATTAAATTTGAATAAATTTCTATTGCACCCTCATAGTCTTGAAAGTTTCTCAATATGTTTGCCATATCAAATAAAATCTTGTTTGATGGGTTTTGAATTTTCCCGTATTCTTTTTTAATAAATTTTAAAGCACTATCATCATTTTTAGTCTCTTGGATAATTGATGCATTTTTTTTCACTTTAAACCAGTTATATATAACGTTATCTTTTTTAATATTGCTTAATTCATTTTTTACTAATTTATATTTTTTAGTATCCATGTAGTTTTCAATTAATAATGTCGAATTAAGTGTAAATTTTGGATTTAGATATTTTGCTAAGATAATATAAAAATTTGACTCTTTAAATAAACCTTGTGATGAGTAAAGATTAGCGATTAAATAGAAAAACTCTGCAATAATATCTTTCTCATTTTTGCATGAAAATAAATTATTTAATTTGTTATAATTTTTTTCTTCAATCCATTTTACTGATTGAGCAATTAACAATGGTTTATTAAGTTGATTAATATTTTGTAAAACCTGTTCTATTTTTTTAATTTTATTTTGTTCAATTAAATAATCTAAATAAAAATATATATATCTAGAGCTGCTTCCATCATATTCTATAAATTCTTCAAATCTTTTATCTGTATTTTTTAAATCAAAATAACAGCTTAAAAAAGCTAAGCTAATATCGTCTAATTCTGCAAAATTATCGTTTTTATAACTTTTAATATTATTACTTTTAAAAACCTCTAAATAGTTTTTTAAAACTTTTGACAATATAATATGGTATCTATCTTCTGGATCAATTAAGCTTTCAATTTTTTCTAAATTTAAGCTGCTTTTTTCTAAATTTTTATTTATTAAATTATCTACTAAAAGAATCACTTCTCTCTCTAAAAAAGAATAATTATTTTGTGAATATTTGATTTTCTTAATTGCCAAATCAACTTTTTCATTTGCAACCAGTGATTTTATATAATTTTTGAAATGTTCTTCGTGTCTGTCATTTAAGATCTTTGAATTTTCCAAGAATTTTAAGGAGTTTTTTGCATCATTATTATTGATAGAAAGCACTGCTGAAAAATAATTAGATAAATTTTTTTCATCAAACTTATTCACATCACTTACTTTAGAAAACGATGAAGTTTGATATATTAAAAAAATAACAAAAAAATAAATGTATTTATGCATACATCAAACATATGTCTAAAAATAATTTAAATCAAAGAAATAAAATAGAAGATTTTTTATTTAAATCTAAGTTTGATTACGAAAATCAACCAATTAATAGATTGAAAAAAGTTAAAATAATTCAAAATAAACAAGAGTTGTTAAAAAAACTAAAACTAAAAATTGAAAATTTGAAAGATTGCGAGCTAAAAAATAATGCTAACAAAATTGTATTTAGTGATGGTAACGAAGATAGTTCAGTAATGATTATAGGTGAAGGACCAGGTCAAAAAGAAGATGAGCTAGGTAAACCGTTTGTGGGTGATGCGGGTATATTATTAAATAAAATGCTTGCAGCAATTAATTTAGACAGGAAAGATATTTATATTACAAATGTTGTTAATTACAGGCCTCCTTCAAACAGAAAACCTGAAATAAAAGAAATTAAAAGATATTCTGAGTATTTATACGAACACATTGAAATTATTAATCCAAAAATGATTATTCTACTTGGTAGTACAGCTATGGAAGCTTTTTTTTGGATCAAATTTAAAAATATCAAAAGAAAGAGGAATTTGGAAAGAAATATTTATTAAAAATAAAACCTTTTTGACACTGATAACTTTTCATCCAGCATATTTACTAAGACAAGCTGATCAAAAAAAATATTCTTGGTTAGATTTAAAAGAAATAAGAAAGAAAATTGATGAACTTAAAATCGATATTTAAAGGTATTCAAAATATTGCTGGCGTAGATGAAGTGGGTAGAGGCAGTTTAATAGGACCAGTTTATGCATCTGCAGTTATATTAAAAAAAAACTGCGATGTTAAAAAATTGAAAGACTCAAAAAAATTAACAAAAAAAGAGCGTGAAGTTTTAAACAAATATATAAAAAAAAATTCGTACTGGTCTATCGGTTCTGCATCAAAACAAGAGATAGAGAAACTAAACATTCTAAATGCCTCTTTGTTAGCTATGAAAAGAGCTATAAAAAAATTAAAAAAAAAACCCCATTTGGTTTTAGTTGATGGTAACAGAATTCCGGTAATGAAAAATTATAATCTAAAATATGTAATTAAGGGTGATCAAAAAATACCTCAAATCTCAGCAGCCTCAATTGTTGCTAAAGTTTCTAGGGACAGTTTGATGAAAAAAATATCAAAGAATTTTTCAAAATATCAATGGAATAAAAATTGTGGATATGGAACAAAAGTTCATATTCAAGCAATTCGAAAGTTCGGTATCACAAAGCATCATAGAAGAACTTTCAAGCCTATACACAATATATTGAGTCCAAGATAATAATAGACACAATTAATTCAAAATAATTCAATCATGAGTTGACGTAGAGTCATGCCTAGAGTCTAATTATCTTTTTTAAAAATGGAAAAGATAAACTTAAAAAATAAAATTATTAATGGGGACAGTCTTAAAGAGCTAAAAAAAATCCCTAAAGAAACTTTCGATTTAATCTTTGCAGACCCGCCTTACAATTTGCAATTAAAAAATCAACTCACTAGACCAGACAGATCTAAAGTCAGTGCAGTAAATGACAAATGGGATCAGTTTGAAAGCTTTAAAAAATACGACGACTTTACACATGCATGGCTTGATGAATGTAAAAGAATTTTAAAAAAAAATGGAGCTATTTGGGTAATTGGTAGTTATCACAATATTTTTAGAGTCGGATCGGTTATTCAAAATTTAGGCTTTTGGATATTAAATGATGTTATATGGAATAAAAAAAATCCAATGCCTAATTTTAGAGGAACAAGATTTACTAATGCCCATGAAACTTTAATTTGGGCATCAAAATCTGAAAAGTCTAAATACACTTTCAACTACCAATCTTTAAAATGTTTAAATGACGATCTTCAAATGAGATCTAACTGGGAATTACCGATTTGTAATGGTTCTGAAAGACTAAAAAAGAATGGTAAAAAAGTGCATTCTACCCAAAAACCTGAGGCTCTACTTCACAGAATTTTATTAGCAACAACAAATAAAAATGACTTTGTTTTAGATCCTTTTTTAGGATCAGGAACAACGGCAACAGTTGCTAAGAAATTGGGAAGAAATTATTATGGTATTGAAAAGGAGAAAACCTATTTTAATGCAGCTGAGCAAAGGTTAAAAAAAACAAAACCTATAGAAGATGATTATTTAGATACTCTTCAAAATGGAAGATCTAAACCAAGAATACCTTTTGGCTCATTAGTTGAGTTAGGAATAATTAAACCAGGAACCACTATATACGATAATAAAAAGAAAATTAGTGCAAAAATAATGGCTGATGGGAGTATTAAGCATGAACAAACAGAGGGTTCAATTCATAAAGTAGCAGCCACAATTTTAGGAGCTGAAAGCTGCAATGGTTGGACTTTTTGGCACTACAATCTTAACGGTAGCATTGTACCCATTGACCATTTAAGACAGAGACTAATATCTAGTAATCAAGTTTTATAAATTCTACCTAAATAATAATCTAGAAATTTTCTATTTTTTACTAATCTTTTTAGGAAAATATTTCTGAAAAATATTATTAAAGGATTTGATAAATGAAAAGCAAACAAGTTAAATTTTGATCTTAAATTAATCATTTTTAATTTATTTACCCTCTTTTTGAAAAAATTGATTTCTTTATTGGTATTTAAAGACACAAACAATTCATAAGCACTCTCAATCGATTGCGATGCACCTTGTGCGAATGATGGTGGAAAGGCAAAAAAAGCATCACCTATCAAATGAATATTATTATTCTGTATTTTAAAAAACTTATCACTAACAAACACTGGAAATATTTTTAATTCCTTAATATCTGTAATAAATTCTTTAATTTCTTGAGGGACATTTTCTAAAATTCTTTTGATAAAGGAATTTTCACTAAATAAGGAATAATTAACTTGTTCCTCTAATGAAAGAGTATGTTTCATAATAGCAATAAAATTTAAATCACCATTAGAATTTAATGGGTAAATAACATGGTGGAAGTTTGGACCTAAAAACAAAGCTATATTTTTTTTGTTCACGTTTTCAGGAAATTTAGTTAATTTACCTCTAATAGCTAATGTGTCATTATATTTTGGTTTTACTTTGTTATTTGAAATTAGATTTTTACTCTTTGAAAAAACTCCATCAGCAATAATCAAGTAATCACATTCTTTAGTTACATTATTTTCAAATGAAATTTTAATTTGTTTTTCTTGGTCATTTATTTTTGAAATTTTAAAACCAGTTTTTATTATGTCGCCCAAATCTTTTTTTAAAAAATTTATTAAAGTTGATCTTTTTAGTGTTGTATATTTGATATCATCTGCATTGAAATTAGTAATATCTAGATCACAGATTTTATTTGATGAATTGATTGAAAAAAAATCAATTTTTTCAGGATTAAATTTTTCATTATCAGATAATTTATTAAACCCAATTTTATTCAAAAGCTTAACGCTATTGACTGAAAGTTGAATACCGTAGCCATCCTCTAAATTAATAGTGTCGTTTTTTTCATAAATTGTAATTTCATAATTTAAAGTATTTTTAAAAAGATTTGCGATGTACAAACCTGAGATGCCTGCTCCAATTATCGCAATTTTTTTCATTAATTTTTCTCGAGATATTTAACTACTTTTTTAGTGAATGTTGGTAACATATAATTACTTAATTTTCTTTGATCAATCCAAGTAGATGATGAATATTTATTGATATTTTTTAAATGTAGTATTTTTATATTCATATTCATATTAGACAATTTAATATTAAGATTTTTATTAAATTTTTTAGGTTTATGTAGTTCTTCCATGGGAAAAATTCTCAAGTTTTTTAAAAAATTAAATTTAGTATTTTTTATTAATAAATATTTTTGATTTTTTTTATAAACTTTGAGTAAAAAATATTTGTCTTTATATTTTTTTGAATTTTTTGTTAAATTAAAGTCTTTCTTTTTAAAAGATTTGCATTTTTTAGTTATAGGACATTGACAACACATTGGGTTGGTAGGTTTGCAAACCAAAGCACCAAATTCCATAAGTGCCTGAGCATAATCACTTGAACGGTTTGAAAATCCTAAAATAGACTTTTTTTCAATTAAATTTTCTTTCTGAATTTCTTTTTCTTTTTTTAAATAAAGGTATCTTTTTATAATCCTTTCTACATTGCCATCTAGTGGGATATATGGCTTATTGAATGCAATAGCTAAAATTGCATTAGCAGTATAATCTCCAATACCAGATAGTGATTTCAAATCGTCAAAATTATCAGGTATTACTCCATTAAAATTTTTAATTACAGACTGTGCTGCTTTCTTTAAGTTTCTTGCTCTTGAATAATATCCAAGACCTTCCCAAAGTTTAATTAGTTTTTTGTTATCAACACTTGCAAGTTTTTTTATGTTTGGAATTTCTCTGACAAATTTCTTAAAGTATGGAATTACAGTTGCTACTTGAGTTTGTTGCAACATAAATTCACTAATCAACGTATTATACTGTCTTTTTTCTTTGGAAACATTTTTTCGCCATGGTAATGATCTTTTATTTAAATCATACCATTTCAGAATATTTTTTGTTACAAATGGATCACTCATATGCAATTTAAAAAATATACTAAGCAGAGATTAGGGGGCATTCAAGGTCTAAGATCTTTTAAAGACACTTTGCCCACAAAAGTTAAAAAAATCATAAATAAAAAAGGTAGTATATTTCCTGAAATATTAAATAATTGGAAATATATAGTAGGTAAAGAATTATTCGATATTTGTTATCCAAGCAAATTTAAGAGTTCAAACAAAGTAAGAGGATCGACATTAGAAATTATGGTAAATAGAGGTAGTGAAGTGGATTTGGAGTATTCTAAAAAACAAATTGTGAATAAATTAAATTCAATTTTTGGTTATGTGGTGGTCGATAAAATAAAGATAATAACTTTTGAAAAAAATGAGAAAATTAATTTAGAAAAAAGTAAAAGTGCGTCAAAAAGAGATTTCTCAAAAAGTTTGAAAGGCATTAAAAATGTAAGTATCAAAAATGCTCTTAAAGAATTAATTAATTCATATAAAAAATAAATGAAAAAAATAAAAACTATATTATTATTTGTGTTAATTGCATTGTCTAATCCGTCTTACGCTGAAACAATTAAGCCAATAATTGATGGAAATAGTAATGCAAAAATAAAGCTTGTAGTTTATGAATCTTTAACATGTTCTTATTGTGCTAACTTTCATAAGAATGTTTATCCAGAATTAAAGAAAAATTTTATTGATGAGGGGATTATATCAATTGAATATAAAAGTTTTCCATTAAATATTGCCGCTTTAAATGCTTCAAAGTTTGCACATTGTGAGAACGAAGGAAATTCTGAATTACTTCACTTTTTATATGATAGCCAGAACGAATGGGCAAAAGGTTCGACAGCTGAAGAATATAATAAAAATCTAATCAAAGTTATTAAATCTGGAAACTTTAAAATTGATGAGCAAAAATGCTTGGAGAATAAGTCGTTAGAGGATCATATACTTAACGACCGAATCGAAGGGGTAAAAAGTTTTAATATAAACTCAACCCCTACTCTATTAATAAATGGTAAAAAGTTCGAAAAATCACTTACATACAAAAATTTGAAAAAAGCTATAGAAAAACTATTATAGTTTTTAATGGAATTTAAAAAAATTCAATTAAACGGTTTCAAATCATTTGCCGATAAAACTGATCTATTAATAGAAAATGGACTTACGGGCATTGTTGGACCTAATGGTTGTGGAAAATCAAACATTGTAGAGTCCTTAAGATGGTGTATGGGAGAAACTTCTGCGAAGAGCATGAGAGGATCGGGAATGGAGGATGTTATATTCTCTGGCACTTCAAACAAACCATCAAAAAATATTGCAGAAGTAACTTTAAATTTGCTTAACAATGACAATGAGGGTCCACATCAATATAAAAATACTCCTAGTATAGAAATAAAAAGAAAAATAGAAAAGGACAAAGGATCAAAATTTTCAATAAATGGCAAAGAAGTACGGGCAAAAGATGCACAGATGTTTTTTGCTGACTTGTCGACTGGCGCTCATTCACCATCACTGATAAGTCAAGGAAGAATAGGCTCATTGGTAACCGCAAAACCAAGTGACAGAAGAGCTATTTTGGAGGAGGCAGCAGGCATAGCTGGACTACACGCAAGAAGACATGAGGCTGAAATTAGATTGAACGCTGCTGAAAATAATCTCAAAAGAGCTGATGAGTTAAGGAGACAACAGGAAAAACAACTAGCAAATTTACAAAAACAAGCCGAGGAGGCAAATAAATATAAAGTTATATCAAATGAAATAAAAAAAATAGAAGCTGGTCTATATTATCTCAAGCTTCAAGATATTGATAAAGAGATTAAACTAGAAAAAGAAATTAATGAGGACTCTGATAAAGAATTTGACAAATTCAATAATGAAATAGAAGATTTAAAAAATAAAATTCAAAATGAATTAAATAAAATTGACCCTATTAAACAAAAAAATTTTGAAAATCTCTCAAAAATACAAAGGTTAAATTTAGAATTAAAAAGCCTAGATGAAGAAAATATTAGAATACAAGATGAAATAGAGAAACTTAATGAAAATCTTAACATTTTAGATCAAGATAAAGATCGAGAAAAAAGCATTATAATTGACGCTAACTCTAATGAGAAGAGAATAAAAGAAGAAAAAAAAGATTTAATTGAAATAGATTCTAAATATTATGAAACTGAAAAACAATCTTCGTCAGATTTAAAAGATTTTAAGGGTAAACTAAATACAGAATTAGCCTCAATTAAAGATTTAATTATTTCTAATAAAAATGATGATGCAGTAATTGCTTTAGACAAATTGAATAATACAATCGATGAATACTGTGAAGTATATAGTAAAAATCAAAATATAAAAAAAGAGTCTGTAAAAAGATCCGAAAGAATACAAAATATTGATAAAGAAATAGAAAGTTGGAAAAACCTTTTAAACAAATCAGAAATAACAATCAATAAATTAGAAGGTAGAAAAAATAAAACACTTGATCAATTAAAAGGACTTGAGGCCAAACCAAAAGATCAAGCAGAAAAAAAAGGTCAATTAAATGAGAATCTTAGATTATCAAACTTAGATAAAGAACAAAATGAAGTTATTATCAAAGAAAGCGAAAATAAATTATCAATGTTGAATATTAATCTCAACGAAGTTAAAGAAAATTCTATAGAGATAAGAGAGAGAAAAGCCAGTTCAGCTGCAACAATTGATGGATTAAATAAGAGAAGATTAGACCTACTTGAGAGAATAGAAAATGAACTCAATTTGAATGAAAACAATATTCTTGAATTCTCAAACCTAGAATTAAATGAAGAGTTTCCTGATGCTGTAACGCAAGAAGAGTTACTTGATAAGAAAAAACGAGAGAGAGAAAAATTGGGATCTGTTAACCTAAGGGCGGATGAAGAAACTACAAAATATCAAGATGAAATAAAAAAAATGGAAAAAGATAGATCAGATTTAGTGACTGCAATTACAAAATTAAAAGAAAGTATTAATGAATTAAATCAGAAAGGTAGAGAAAGGCTTATTGAGGCTTTTGAAAAAGTTAATAGAAAATTCAATGAAGTTTACACAAAACTTTTTAATGGTGGCAGTGCAAAACTAGAACTGATCGACTCTGATGATCCTCTTGATGCAGGTTTAGAAATGCTTGTAAGTCCTCCAGGAAAAAGATTGCAATCAATAACTTTATTGTCAGGTGGTGAACAAGCATTGACAGCCCTATCTTTAATTTTTGCAGTTTTTTTGACAAACCCAGCTCCAATTTGTGTTTTAGATGAAGTTGATGCTCCTTTAGACGATGCCAACGTTACAAGATTTTGTAATTTACTTGAAGAACTTACAAAAATTACAAAGACAAAATTTGTGATTGTTACACACCATGCTTTAACAATGTCAAAAATGAACCGTCTTTATGGTGTTACAATGCCTGAAAAAGGTATTAGTCAGCTTGTTGCAGTTGATCTAGAGAAAGCCGAAAGCATGGTCGCTTAAATGAAAAGAGATGACGACCTAAAAATTCGCCTTAAAATTGCAAAAAAGAAAATTACCCCTGAAAAAGATCCGCCTGCACAGTCACATTTAGGACAGGCTTTCAAAATGAGCACTGAGCTTGTTTCTGCTGTGCTAGTTGGGACAATTATTGGGTTTATTTTAGACACTTGGTTTGATACTAAACCATGGTTAATAATAACATTTTTTTTTGTGGGTGTCGTGGCAGGTATAACCAATGTTATTAGATCTGCAAAAAAAATACAAAAGTAAGATTTATGGCTGCAAATCCGATGTACCAATTCAATGTCTATAGAATTGGCCCTGAAATTAAAATAGGTGAAATTGATATATCATTTACAAATGCTAGTTTATTTATGGTCATTAGTACTCTTGCCATTCTGGTTGTTTTTAATCTTGGAGCTAAAAAAAAATCACTTATACCAGATAAAATTCAATTGTTATCCGAACTTAGCTATTCTTTTGTATCAAAGATGATCAGTGATACAGCAGGAGCAAAGGCAAAACCTTATTTTGCATTTATATTTTCTTTATTTATGTTTGTATTATTTTGCAATATGTTCGGGATGATACCTTATTCATTTACAGTAACTAGTCATATTATAGTTACTTTTGTTTTAGCAGCCTTTATTTTTATAGGCGTGACTATTATTGGTTTCTTAAAACATGGCTTAGGATACTTAAAACTTTTTGTGCCTAGTGGTGTACCAATCATTCTTTTACCTTTAATAGTTGTTATAGAGATAATTTCATACCTAAGCAGACCAATTAGTTTATCAGTTAGATTATTTGCTAATATGATGGCTGGTCACACAATGATGAAGGTCTTCGGAGGTTTTGTAGTAAGTCTTGGTTTAGTGGGAGGTTGGCTTCCATTAGGCTTTTCTGTTGCATTAACAGGTTTGGAAATATTAGTTGCTTTCCTTCAAGCTTATGTTTTTGCAATTTTAACATGTATCTATTTAAATGATGCATTAAATTTACACCATTAAAAAGGAGGAGAATATGGAACTAGAAGCAGCAAAAATGATAGGAGCAGGTCTTGCAGCGATTGCATTGGCTGGTGCTGGAGTAGGTATCGGAATTATTTTTGGTAACTATTTATCTGGCGCAATGAGAAATCCGTCTGCAGCCCAAAAACAGTTTCCTAATTTATTATTAGGGTTCGCTTTGGCTGAAGCAACAGGGCTTTTTGGACTTGTTGTTGCATTGATTATTTTATTTGCATTTTAAATTAAGTTTGTGAAAAAAATAATAATTTACTTGTATGCACTTTTTAGCTTCAACTATGTTGCTATAAGTGCTGAGACCGGGGGTATGCCCCAATTAAATCCAGAGTTTTGGTTTTCTCAAATATTTTGGTTAACCATTACCTTTGGGATTTTATTCATTATATTATCTAAATTTATACTACCAAAAATAAGAAGTAATTTAGAGTCAAGAAAATCACAAATTATGGAAAATATTGAGATTGCAGATAATCAAAAAACAAAAAGTGAAAAAAATCTAAAAGAATACGATAAAATAATATTGGATGCTAAAGATAATGCAAAAAAAACTTTTAATTTAGCAAAAGAAAAAATTCAATTAGATTTAGGTAAGGAAAGAGAAAAGATAGTAAGCGAACTTAACTCTGAAATTGAAGATGCTGAAAATGAGATAAAAGATTTAAAAAAATCATCTCCAGAAAAAATAAGCCTAATTGCAGTAGATACCGCAGCTGAGATTATTCAAAAATTAATTGGAGTAGAGGTAAATAAAAGTAACGTTTCAGCAATAGTTAGTGAACAAGTCAAACTTATGAAGGGCAAATAATGGTCTTTGATGCAACTTTTTGGGTAGCAATATCTTTTATTATATTTTTTGGAGTTTTGATCTATTTAAAGGTTCCATTAAAAATAAACGAAAGCCTAAATAAATTAATAGCCGACATAAAAAATGAGCTAAATGAAAGTGAAAAATTAAGAAAAGAAACGAAAGCATTTTTAGATCAATCCCAATCAAAACTTAATAGCGCTTCAGATGAAACAAAAGTTATAATAGAGAATGCTAAGAAAGACGCTGACACTATGGTTCAACAAATGAAAGATAAATTTAATAAATCTGCAGAAATTAAAAGAAGATTGACTGAGGAAAAAATTACTCAAATGAAGGAACAGGCAATAAAAGAAATAAAAAATACGTCTATAGATATTGCGGTCACCTCGGTTGAAAAAATAATAAAAAATACAATAGATAAGTCTAAATTAGATAACATTTTTCAGAAAAATATCGATGAAAGTAAAGAAGCTCTAAAAAAATTAAAATCAAACTAAATATTTTCTTACTTTCGAATTTAAAAAAATATAAATTAACAATATGAAAACTGTAATAGTTGGTTCGGGATTTGGTGGTTTATCAGCTGCTTTGAGACTTAAAGCTAAAGGACATAATGTTACTTTAATTGAAAAACATAAAGATTTAGGCGGTAGAGCAAGAGTTTTTGAAAAAAATGGTTTTAAATTTGATGCTGGACCTACTGTAATTACAGCGCCTTATTTGATTAATGAATTATTTCAATTGTTTGGAAAAAAAGCAGAAGATTATTTAAATATTAAACCATTGCAAACTTGGTACCAATTTGTATTCGAGGATGGTTATAAATTTGATTATTCTGGGGATGAGAAAGAAATGAAGAGACAAATCTCAGAAGTTTCTAATGAAGACGTAGATGGATATTTAGATCTAGTAAATTTTACTAAAAGAATTTTTGACAAAGGATATATGGAACTTTCTGATGTACCTTTTAATAAACCTTTTTTTATGCTTAAACAAATTCCATCTTTGCTAAAACTGAAAAGTTATAAATCTGTTTACTCACTTGTTTCTTCATTTGTCAAAAACGAAAAGCTAAGAAGAATATTTAGTATGCATCCACTTTTAGTAGGAGGAAACCCTTTTACAACAACATCTATATACGGATTAATATTGTATCTAGAAAAGAAATGGGGGATTCACTACTCCATGGGCGGTACAGGTAATATTGTTAAAGGTTTAGAAACTTTAATGATAGAAGAAAATATAGAAGTGATTAAAGGAGTAGAGGTTAAAAGAATTATTGAGGATAATAAAAATATAAAGGGTGTTGAATTAAATAACGGTGAAAAAATATTAGCTGATAATGTTGTTTGTAATGCCGATCCACCAGGAGTTTATGAAAAATTATTAAATAAAAAAAAAGGAAATTTATTTTTCAATTGGAAAAGAAATAGAATGGATTATTCAATGGGTTTGTTTGTTTACTATTTTGGAACAAAAAAAGTTTATAACGATGTAGAGCATCATACTATTAAATTTGGAAATAAGTACAAAGAACATCTTGATGATATATTTAATAAGAAAAAACTAAACGATGATATAAGTTATTATTTGCATAGACCAACTGCCACGGATAAATCAATGGCTCCTGAGGGAAACGATTGTTTTTATGTTTTAGTGCCTGTTCCAAACAATCAATCAAATATTAATTGGTCTATAGAAGGAGAAAAAATTAAAAAACTTGTAGTAAGAAAAATGCAGGATGATTTATTGCCAGATCTTGAAAAAAATATAGTTGAGGATTTTTATTTATCTCCTGATTATTTTGAGAATGATTTAAATACAAAGTTTGGGTCAGGTTTTTCAATCCAACCGAAATTTACTCAATCTGCATACTTTCGTTTTCACAACAAGTCAGAAATTTACAAAGGATTATATTTCGTTGGTGCAGGTACTCATCCTGGTGCGGGAGTGCCTGGTGTACTATCTTCTGCTAAAGTATTAGATAAAATATTGTAATGTCAAACAACCTAATCTCAACTCACGCGAAATCATTTAGTTGGGCAGGTTTTTTTTTAGCGAAACATACATTCGAAAATGGATCGAGTCTTTATGATTTTTGTAGAACCTTAGATGACATAGCAGATGAAAACACCTCTTTGGATTCAAAAAAACAAAAATTTAATAAAATAAAAAAAGATTTCATTGAAAGAAACTTCGAAAATCCTTTGATTAAGAATATTTACAATCTTATTAAGAAATTCAATATTTCAGAAAAAATAGTTCTGGATCTTTTTGACGGTATTGAGTCTGATATTAAAGAAAGTATTGAATTTAAAACTAAGCGGGAGCTACTTGTGTATTCATACAGAGTTGCTGGTACAGTGGGACTAATGATGGCAAAAATACTAAAAGTAGATTCAAAAATTGCACTTAGATCCGCAGTAGATCTTGGCATAGCAATGCAGTTAACTAATATAGCAAGAGACGTTGTAGAGGATAGTGGTAGAAATAGAAAATATATTGATCACGATTTTATAAAAATTAAAGAGACATTAGGTATAGCTGAACTATTTTATAAAAGCTCTTTTAAATCGATAAAAGAAATTCCTCTGATAAATAGATTTGCAATTTTGGTTGCACGTAGAGTTTATAGAGAAATTGGAAATAATATATTAAGAAAAAAAGATTTGGAAAATTATAATAAATCTGGAAAAATTTTTGTTAATAAAATTGGCAAATTAAAACAGACTATATTTAGTATATTTGACCTATTTATATTAATATTCTCTAAATCATATATTCATTTAACTAATGAAGAACATATGGAAATTGGTAAGGAAATTAATTTGAATGAAAGATTTTGATTACATTATTATTGGAGGCGGATGCGCTGGCTTATCTCTGGCGTATGAATTAGATGCTAAAAACAAGTTGAAAGATAAAACTCTTGCTATAATAGAAACAAGGGGTGACTATAAAAGAGATAAGACATGGTCATTTTGGAAGGTTATGGATCACAATTTTGAAGATTGTGTTATCAAAAGTTGGGATAATTTTTCAGTAAATACAGAAACAGGCCATCACGAAGTTAAAAATAAAGACTACCCTTATCAAACTATTGATAGCGGCCTTTTTTATGAAAAAATTCTTAAACAAATAAGTTTAAATAAAAATATTAAATTTTACAAAAATATTGAGAGTCTTAATATTCAAAACTCTATAATATTCAATAGTATTCCACCTAAAAGTAATAGTGAGTTAAACCTTTGGCAACACTTTAAAGGTGTGGAAATAAAAACAGAAAAAAATATTTTTGATGATGAAATTTTTAATTTAATGGATTTTAATTGTGATCAAAGAAAAAATGTTCATTTTTTTTACACTCTTCCTTTTGCAAAAAATAAGGCATTAATAGAAACAACCTGGTTGTCTAAACTAAACAACAATACTTTAAATGATTACGACACTCAGCTTCAAGATTATATCAAAAATATTTTAAAGATTAAAAATTATGAAATTAAATACAAAGAGCAAGGAGCGATACCGTTATTTTTTCCAAAATCTGAAAAAAAGAATAATACAATTAATATAGGATCAGCAGGCGGTATGACAAGATTAAGCACAGGATATACATTTTTAAATATTCAAGATCATTCTAGATATATTGTTAATCAAATAGAAAATATTAAAAAAGCAAAAATTTATGATATCGGAAGGAAATACCAATTTTTAGATAACATTTTTTTAAAAGTTTTAAATAGATACCCAGAAAAAATGCCAAGTATATTCTTTAATATGTTTAAAGCACCTTCAAGTTCAGTAATTAAATTTTTGTCGAATAAAAGTAATATTTTAGATGACTTAACAGTAATTCTTAAAATGCCAAAATGGTTATTTATAAAAAATATTTTTTAATATAATGAATAAGATTAATTATTATCATTCTTTAATTTTCTTTAACTTATGTATTTTTTTATCAGCATTTGAATTTTTAAGAAATGATGATCCTTTAATTATTTGCTTATTTTTAATATTGAGTATGGGTATATCACATGGTGCGCTTGATCATCTTAAAGGTGCAAAACTTCTGAAAATTTATAACTATAGGTCCACATTATTATTTTATGTTTCATATATTTTTGTAGGATTATCTGTAATTATATTTTGGCTTATATTCCCAAAATCAATATTGATATTATTTTTGATAGTGGCAAGCTATCATTTTGGTAAAGAGGATTCAGAATTCATTAACAGCTCAGCTAATTTTGAATTTATATATTTCTTAAAGGGATGTGTAATTATTGTAGCTCCATTAATTTTTCATAAATCCGAGACGTTAGCTATCTTTGAATATTTAAATTTTGAAATTTCTGAAAGCTTTTTGATAAATGATTACTTTCTTTGGTTAATTTTAATATTAGGCTTTATTGCAAATATATTAATCTCATTGAGTCAAAATTTTGAGACAAAGTCCCTACTACTTATGGACTATATTTCAATCTTAATTTTGAATTACTTTTTAAATCCTTTGTTGGCTTTTACAATTTATTTTTGTTTTTTGCATTCAGCTAGACATTCATTTAAACTATCTTACGAACTAAACAATAAATCACTAATAGAGGGTTTCAAGAAATTCACTTTAAAGGCAATACCTTTGACAATTTTAACTGCTATTTTATTTGTAATATCTTTAATTATTTTAAAAAATTATTATGTATTAGATAATGCTATATCGAAAATTATATTTATTGGTTTGGCGTCTTTAACCTTTCCGCATATATTACTTGAGTATCTTTTAGAAAAAAATGAGAAAAAATGAATTAAAAATTTATTTAGCATCTCCAAGAGGTTTCTGTGCAGGGGTAGATAGAGCAATTGAAATAGTAAAAAAAAGTATTGATAAATTTGGTTCCCCTGTATACGTAAGGCACGAGATTGTTCATAATAAGCATGTTGTTGAGAGTTTAAAAAAAATTGGTGCAATTTTTGTCGAGGAGATTAGCGAAATTAAAGATAAATCTAGACCTGTGATATTTTCTGCACACGGCGTTCCAAAAAAAGTTCCAAAAGAAGCAGAAGAATTAAATATGAAATATGTTGATGCGACTTGTCCGTTGGTGTCAAAGGTTCATAGAGAAGCAGAAAATATGCATAAAAATGGATATCATATAATATTAATTGGCCATAAAGGACACCCAGAGGTAATTGGAACGATGGGTCAAATTCCAGTAGATGGTATTACGCTTGTTGAAACAATAGAGGACGTAGAAAAAATCGTTTTTAAAAAAGATGAAAAGTTGGCATTTATCACACAGACTACTTTGTCAGTGGATGATACAAAAGAAATAATAGAATGTTTAAAAAAAAAATTTCCACAAATTAATGAGCCGAAAAAAGAGGACATTTGTTACGCTACTACAAATAGACAGGCTGCAGTAAAAAAAATTGCTAAGCTTTGTGACATGTTCTTTGTAATTGGTAGTAGAAACTCATCTAATTCAAAAAGATTAGTTGAGGTTGCTAGTAAAGCGGGTTGTAACCAGTCTGAATTAATTCATTCAGAAAGTGACATACCGTTAGATAAAATCGGCAAATGTAAAACTATCGGTATTTCCTCGGGAGCATCAGCGCCTGAAATAATTGTGCAAGATTTTATAAGTAAAATTAAAGAAAAATACGAAGTACAGATCGAAGAAGTTGAGATCGTAAAGGAAAATGTATTTTTTAAGATCCCCGGTATGCTAAATTAATGGCTGTTTTTACCAAAATAAATAAAAAAGACATATTTAATATTCAAAATTTTTTTGATATTGGAAAAATTATTAGTTACCGTGGAATAAAAGAAGGAATAGAAAATACGAATTATCTTATTTCCACTAGAAGACAAAAATTTATTTTAACAATATTTGAAAAAAGAGTTAAAAAAGAAGACCTTCCATTTTTTATGAAACTAATGGATAAATTATCAAATTTAAAAATTAAATGTCCAAGCCCTCTTAAAAGTAAAAATGGAAATTATTTATTTAACTTAAAATCTAAAAAAGCCTGCTTAGTCAGTTTTTTGAAAGGCAAAGATAAGAAAAAATTAAAAAAAGAGGATTTGTACATAATAGGTAAGAATATTGGTAAAATGCACAAAGCCTCAAGAAAAATTAGATTATACAGAAAAAATACTTTTTCTCCCCTTAAACTAAAAAATTTATTAGACAGTATAAATAAAAATAAAATTAATAAACTCTCAAAAAATTTAGTTTCAGAAATGAAAAATACATTTATGGAAATTAAGCAAGGATGGCCAAAAACTTTGCCCAAAAACATAATACATGGTGATTTATTTATAGATAATATTTTTTTTCATAGAGGAAAATTTTTAGGGTTTATTGATTTTTATTTCTCATCAAATGACTTTGAGGCTTACGAATTAGCTACATGCATAAACGCCTTATGTTTCAATAAGAAAAAAAAAACTTTTTCCTATGACAAAGGTAAAACTTTACAATTGATTAAGGGTTACGAAACAATAAGAAAATTACAAAAAAAAGAGAAAGATTGTTTAAATATACTTTGTAAAGGATCTGCACTTAGATATCTAGCCACTAGATCTTATGACTATATAAATACCCCAAAATCAGCGATTATAAAAAAAAAGGATCCAAGAGAGTATATTCAAAAATTAGCTTTTCATAAAAAAATGAATTCTTTTAGCTCATATATTAAATAATGATTAAAATTTATACAGATGGTTCATGTATTGGAAATCCTGGGAAGGGTGGATGGGCTGCAATAATTTTTAAGAATAATGAAAAGAAAATTTTAAAAGGCTCAAAAGATATAACAACAAACAATCAAATGGAACTTACAGCTACTATAAAAGCATTAGAATATATTAGTACGAAAGATAAGATTCAAATTTATACAGACTCTAAATATGTAAAGCAGGGAATAACTGAATGGATAACAAAATGGAAGATTAATGGATGGAAAACATCAAAAAAAGAAGAGGTTAAAAATAAAGATTTGTGGCTTGAATTAGATAATTTAACTTCTAAGAATTCTATAGAGTGGGTTTGGGTTAAAGCTCACTCAGATAACGATTTGAATAATGAAGTTGATTTATTAGCCAGAAAAGAAGCTGGCTTATAATAATTTGAAAAAATTCTCAGCACTTGAGATGTCGCAAACCCCGGTCTCTTTTTCTTCTTGAATTTTTAAAACATTTAAATTTTCAATTAGCATCGTATATCTATTTGACCTTAATCCAAGTCCTCTCCCCGACTTGTCAACTTCTGCACCTATTAACTTTGTAAAATTTAGAAAAGGATCAGCTAACATCATAATATTGTTTTCAACCTTATTTATTTTGCCCCATGCATTCATTACAAATGGATCATTTGCTGCAATGCAAAAAATCTGGTCAATTCCTTTTTCATAAAATTTTTTTGAAAGGTTAATATAACTTGGTAAATGTTTTGCAGAACAAACTGAAGTAAACGCACCCGGCATTCCTAATAAAATAATTTTTTTGTTTGAAAATAAACTGGAAATTTTAATTTTTACTGGTTCTTCATTAATGAGCTGAAAAACTTCACAATCTGGAAGTTTTTCGTTAATTTTTATTTTCATCTATTTTTTTTAAAATATGATTTTTTACTTGATCTAAGCTATTTTCTAAAATCTCAAATTTTTCTTTCTCTTTTAATACATTTCTTAATTCTGGGGGAAGTTCTTCATTTTTACCTAGTGCATTTTTAATAGCTTCTGGAAATTTACTAGGATGTGCAGTCGATAAGATTATACAGCTATTGTCTTGTTTAAGTTTTTTTGCAACTCCATAACCTATAGCTGTATGTGGATCTAAAACTATATTATGATTTTTAAATACTTCTTTTATTTCATTTATTGTTTCATCCTCGCTGAGTTTTTCGGATAAAAAATCTTTATTAATTTTATTTAAAGAAGTTTCATCTAATTTGTAATTATTTTCTTTTACCTTAGCCATTATATTTTTTGTTTTGTCTGAATTGCGTCCTTGTATCTCAAATATAAGTCTCTCAAAATTACTAGCAAGTTGTATATCCATGCTAGGTGAAAAAGTTTCAGAAACTTTTTTTGAAGTATAATCACCTTTAGAAATAGCTCTATGCAATATATCGTTCTGATTAGTTGCAACTATTAATTTATCTATTGGTAAACCCATTTTTTTTGCTAGATATCCTGCATAAATATCCCCAAAGTTTCCAGTGGGAACAGAAAAATTTAATTTTTTAGATTTTAATGAAAAGAAACAAAAAAAATAATATACTGTTTGCGCTATTATCCTAGCCCAATTTATTGAATTGACACCAGACATATTAATCTTTTTTGAGAAATTTTGGTCAACAAACATTGATTTAACTAGGTTTTGACAATCATCAAAATTACCCTTAACGGCTATATTAAAAACATTTTTTTCTTTAACAGTACTCATTATTCTTCTTTGAACCGATGAAATTCTATTATGTGGATGAAGAACGAAAATATTAAGATTTTTTTTACCTTTTATTGCGTCTATTGCAGCTGCTCCAGTATCACCAGATGTTGCAACTATTATATTTATAAAGTTTTCGTTTTTTGATAGATAATATTCATAAAAATTACCAATTAATTGCATAGCGATATCTTTAAAAGCTAATGTTGGACCATGAAATAATTCTAATATATTGAAATTTCCAACTTTTCTTAATTTAACAACTTCTTCTGATCTGAAAGAGGAGTAAGATTTTTTAACTAAATCGTATAAATTATCTTTTTCAATGAAATCTCCAGTAAATTTGTGAACAATTTCTGTGGCGAGCTCATAATAACTCATGCCTTGTAGTTTTGACAAATCTTTTTCGTCAAATTTGTAATCTTTCTCTGGTAAAAAAAGCCCACCGTCATCAGCAAGGCCTTTAATAAAGACGCTTTCAAAAGGTAAACTTTCTGAACTACTTCTTGTGCTTATATATCTCATTAATAATTTTTTTTCCTAAAATACAAATATATTAAAAAAATTGAAATCGCTAATGAAAACCATGTCAATGCATATTTTAGGTGATTATTGGAAATATTTGCTGTTATATTTTTTTGCAGAGGGTAATTTTTATCGTTAACTCTATTGTTTAAATAAACAATATAATTAGGAAACATTTTTCCTGTAAATTTATTTAAATCTTCATCATTTAGTGTAAACCAATAATTATTTTCTAAGTCGTTTTTAGGCTTAAAATAATTGAATTTAGATTTTTCTTTTAATATTGCTGTAAAATTTTTGTTGTTCAATTGAAATTTTTTACCTTTTTGATTTCTAGGTATCCATCCACGATTAACTAAAAACAATTTATCATTTATTATAATCGGATTAATTAAATCAAAACCTGGAGCTCCTTTTTCATTTAAACTGTAAAGATAAATCTGATTATTATAGTCAATTTTACCTACAAATTTTATACTTCTAAAATTTGTTAAATTTGTGCCATTAAATTCAGATGGTTCACTATCTAATGACTGATTAATTTGTTTTATTAATGTTAACTTCCAATCAAGTCTTATCATTTGCCAAACGCCCAATGATAAAAATACTAATATAAAAAAATATACAAATAATGAAAATGCTAATTTATTTTTCAATATTGATTAACTGCCCCAAATATATATTGCTGCAAATAAAAATAGCCAAACTACATCAACAAAATGCCAATACCATGCCGCTGCTTCAAAACCGAAATGATGATCTTTGTTAAAATGACCAAGTTTACCTCTCCATAAACATACTGCTAAAAATATAGTTCCAACTAAAACATGAAAACCATGGAAACCGGTTGCCATATAAAATGTTGCACCATATATATGACCAGAGAAATTGAAGCTAGCATGTTGATACTCATAAATTTGCAATGCAGTGAAACATGCGCCTAATATAACTGTGAGCCACAAACCTTGAATAAAACTTTTTCTATCATCTTCAAGCAAAGCGTGGTGGGACCATGTTACTGTTGTGCCTGACAACAACAAAACTAAAGTGTTGATTAAAGGAATGTCCCAAGGATCAAAAGTTTCAATATCTTTTGGAGGCCAAACATTGCCTACAAATTCACCTGGAAAAAGACTTGCATCGAAATAAGCCCAAAACCATGCAACAAAAAACATGACTTCAGACGCAATGAATAATGTCATACCATACCTATGATGAATTTGAACTACTGGAGTATGATGTCCTTGATGTTCTGCTTCATTAACAACATCTCTGAACCACATGAAAGCACCATAAATTAAAAGAGCAAAACCAAAAAGCATAGCCCACATAACTTTTGAGTGAAAATAGTAGACTGTACCAATAGCAGTAATTAATGTAGCGAATGAAGTATAAATTGGCCAAGGGCTTGGGTCTACTAGATGATAATCATGTTTTTGATCTTTTGCAGACATTTATTTTATTACCTTAGTTTGTTTATAATAATCAGATGAAAAGAAAGTATATGACAAAGTAACATCGCTTACATTCTTTGTTTTTGGATCATTTACTACTTCTGGATCAAGATAAAAAGTCATGAAATAACTTTTTTTTTCTCCAGGATTTAAAGTTTGTTTTTCAAAACAAAAGCATCCTAATTTGTTAAAGTAAGGACCGAATGAAGATGGAGAAACGTTATAACTTGCAACACCACTAGTAGGATCTTTACTAAAGTTCTCAACTACGAAGTTTACTTTGTAAACTTTGCCTGGTTTGACATCAACCAAATTGTTTTCGGTTTTGAAGTTCCAAGATAAATCAGTTTGAACATTGGTATCCAATCTTACAGATACGGGCTTATCTATTACGATTTTTGGTATATCCTTTGAAATTTGCGTTGTGCCTCCAAAACCAGTTACACGACAAAAAAGGTCATATAACGGAACAGCGGCAAATGACATACCTAGCATTAGCAAAAATATGAAAGATAGTAATAGAGGGGTTAATTTTTTTTTTGATATCATATTACTCTCTCAAATACACCAACATTATATAAAGTGAATATAAACAATAAGATTATAAAAACAACAAGTCCAATTCCTGTTAAAAGATTTTTCTTTTTTACTTTTTTATCAATTTCCATCATACGAAATTATCAGCTAAAAATAATACAAAAATTGCAAATAAATAGATTATTGAATAACTAAAAACCTTTTTGGCTTTTAAAATATTAAATTTGTGTTTTTCGTCTTTGTAAAGATCAAAGCAGATATAGTTATAATATATTGTTAAAGGTAAACAAAATATTGCAAAAAAGTTTCCCACAAAACCAATATGGTATGGCAAATACAATACCGGTAACATAATTAGCGAATAAATAAGTATATTTATTTTAGTATTTTGTACTCCACTTATAACTGGTAACATTGGTATTTTTGCTAATCTATAATCTTCCGCTTTGTAGAGACTAAGGGCCCAAAAATGTGAGGGTGTCCAGAAAAATATAATTAGAAAAAATGAAATTGCTTCTAATGATAAATTGCCTGTTACGATTGTCCAGCCTATAACTGGAGGTAATGCGCCTGCAGCTCCACCTATTACTATATTTTGAGGCGTTCTTCTTTTTAACCAAACTGTATAAACAACAACATAAAAGAAAATGGTAAAAAAAAGTATAAATGCCGATAAAAGATTTGAAAAATAATATAATCCATAAATTGAAATTAAAGATAATGCTAATCCAAAAATTAAAGCTTGTGACTTGTTTACTTTTCCTGTGGGTATTGGTCTTAAACAGGTTCTTGACATTAATTTATCAAGATCCGCCTCATACCACATATTCAAAGCACCAGCTGCTCCAGCACCCAATGTAACAAAACCTATGCTTATAATTGCATCAAAGATTGGTATTTGATTTGGTGCTGTAAGTAATCCTACCGCACAGGTGAAAATTACTAAGGACATCACCCTAGGTTTCATAAGATCAATTAAACCATTAAATAGTTTGATCTCACTAAGTAGATTTCTTTTTAATAATGAGTTTAGAGCGTTCATTTAATTACTTTTAAATTAAGATTTAGATTTCTCTGCTCCTTCGTAAACGTCCACTTTAGGTAGTTCATCAAAAGTATGAAAATTTGGCGGTGATGGCACTGTCCACTCAAGTGTTGTTGCCCCTTCTCCCCATGGATTAGATGATGAGGCTTTCTTAGTGATAAATGAGTATAATAAATTTATTAGAAATACTACTACACCGGCTACTGATATATATGAGCCGACCGAAGAAATGTAGTTCCAATCAGCAAATGCATCTGGATAATCTGCATACCTTCTTGGCATTCCTGCTAAACCTAAAAAGTGTTGAGGGAAGAATATTAAGTTCACACCTATAAAGGTTAACCAGAAGTGGAGTTTGCCCATCCACTCTGAATATTGATATCCTGACATTTTTCCAAACCAATAATACCATCCAGCAAATATTGCAAAAACTGCACCTAAAGATAGAACGTAATGAAAATGTGCAACAACGTAATACGTGTCATGTAAAGCTGTATCAACACCCGCATTAGCAAGCACTACCCCAGTTACACCTCCTACAGTAAATAAAAATATAAATCCAAGTGCCCAAAGCATCGGCGTTTTAAAAGAAATTGATCCTCCCCACATTGTTGCAATCCATGAAAAAATTTTAATCCCTGTTGGGACTGCAATAATCATTGTCGCTGCAAGAAAATAAGCTTTAGTATCTGTATCTAAGCCAACCGTGTACATATGATGGGCCCAAACCACAAATCCTACAAAGCCAATTGCAACCATTGCATAAGCCATACCTAGATATCCAAAAACTGGTTTTTTTGAAAATGTTGAAACTATATGACTTATCATTCCAAATCCTGGTAATATTAATATGTAAACTTCTGGATGACCAAAAAACCAAAATAAATGTTGAAACAGTGTAGGGTCTCCACCTGTTTGAGCGTCAAAAAACGCAGTTCCAAAATTTCTGTCTGTTAAGAGCATTGTTATTGCTCCTGCTAATACTGGTAACGATAATAATAATAAAAATGCTGTTACTAAAATTGACCATGCAAATAAAGGCATCTTGTGAAGTGTCATTCCCGGAGTTCTCATGTTCAAAATAGTAGTTATGAAGTTTACTGCTCCAAGGATTGACGATGCTCCAGCAACGTGCAGACTTAAAATTGCTAAGTCCATTGCAGGACCTGGTTGACCTGTTTTGGATGATAGTGGCGGATAAATTGTCCAGCCTCCTCCAACACCTTGAGCTCCAGGAGGTCCATCTACAAAAATTGATGATAATAACAAAATAAATGCAACAGGTAATAGCCAAAATGAAATATTGTTCATTCTAGGAAATGCCATATCAGGTGCTCCGATCATTATTGGTACAAACCAATTGCCAAATCCACCTATCATTGCTGGCATTACCATAAAGAAAATCATTATTAATCCGTGTCCAGTAACTAAGACATTATATAAATGATAGTCTCCACCTAGAATGCCATCTCCTGGGTGCATAAGTTCCATTCTCATTAAAACTGAAAATGCAGTTCCAATTAATCCTGCAATAATTGCAAAGATTAAATACATAGTTCCAATGTCTTTATGGTTTGTTGAATACGCCCATCTTTTCCATCCAGTTGGCGTATGATGATCGTGATGTGTAGCTGCAGTGCTCATTGTTTTATTTACTCGCTATTAAATTATTATTTTGATTTGTTATTTCTTCTTTTGCAAATTTTATTTTAGCCTCTTCAAGCCATTCTTGATATTCCTCATCTGTTACAACTTTTACAGTAATTGGCATAAAAGCATGCTTAATTCCACAAAGTTCTGAACACTGACCATAAAAAGTTCCTACTCTATCTGCTTTGAACCAAGTTTCGTTCACTCGACCAGGCATAGCGTCTCTTTTAACTCCAAAAGCGGGTAGTGCCCAAGCATGTAATACATCATTAGCAGTGATTAAAACTTTTACTACTTTATTAACGGGGACAATTACCTCATTATCGACTGCTAATAATCTTGGTTGGCCTGGTAATAAATCTTTGTCTTCAATCATATAAGAGTCAAAAATTATATTCTCATCGGGATATTCATAACCCCAGTACCATTGATAGCCGATTGCTTTAATAGTTACATCAGCTTTAGGTATCGTATCTTGTGAATATAAAATTTTAAAAGATGGGACCGCCATTACAATTAAAATTAAGCAAGGTATTAGAGTCCAAAGGACTTCAATAGCAACATTATGGGTTGTCTTAGAAGGATTAGGATTTCTTGACTCTCTGAATCTAAAACAAGCATAAGCCATCAAAAATAAAACAAAAACACTTATTGCTATAATAATTGGAAGTAAAATCGAATTATGAAAACTAACTATTTCGTACATTGATTGTGAGGCAGCGTCTTGAAATCCAAGCTGCCAATCTCTAGGTTGATCTGCAAATACCTTTGAAGGTAACAAAATTAACGTTGATAATATAAATAAAGTTTTTTGCATCTTTAAAACTATATAAAGTGATTTTATAGAAATTACACTTAAGATTTCGCGACAATTTATCAATTTAACTCATAACCTACTATAGATAATGCTGATATTGCTGCTGTTTCAGCCCTCAATATATTCTCACCTAAACTCAACTTATAAATACACTTAAATTTTCCTATTTCACCTCTTTCGGATTCTGAGAAATCTCCCTCTGGGCCAATAATTACACAATTAGATTTTGATAATAATTTATCCTTATCTAGTTTTTTAGTTTTTGAATTTAAATCTGTTAAAATTAAATTTATGTTTTCTTGATTTTTATTAAGAAATTTTTTTAATGTTGTTGGTTCTTCGATACTAGGAATATTAATCCGATTGGACTGTTCACTTGCTTCCACAACTATTTTTCTTAACCTATCTAAATTTATTTTTCGAACAATTGTTCTATCAAAAATAATTGGTATAAAATTTGTTACACCTAATTCTGTAGATTTTTGTATCATGAAGTTAAAAAAGTTTGATTTGATCGGAGAAAAAGCAAGCCATAATTCATTTTTATGTTCTTTTGATCTTATTTGTTTTCCAAGTCTAAAATTTATAAATCCAGATTTGATACTTTCAAAGCGAGCAACCCATTCTCCATTTTCATTAAATAAATTAAAGTTATCGCCTTTTTTAATTCTCATGACTTTTAACAAATAATGAGATTGATCTTTATTTAATTTACCGGTTAAATTATTAGATAAACTTTCTTTGAAAAATAATCTAATATTGTTCATAGTATGATACTAAACTTTTTATGAAAAAAATTAAGGTAATAATTTTTGATGCTTATGGTACTCTTTTTGACGTAAATTCTGCAGCAAAAAAATGTAAAGAAAAAATTGGTGATAAATGGGAGAGCTTTGCTAATTATTGGAGAACCACTCAGTTGGAGTATACTTGGTTAAGAAGTCTGATGAAAAGACATAAAAATTTTTGGCAAGTTACAGAAGACAGTTTAGATAAATCTTTGTTAGCATTTAAAATTGATCCTAATATGAGATCAGAGTTGTTAAATCTTTATAAAATTTTAAATACTTTTCCAGAAGTAAAAGAAGTATTAAAAAATCTTAAAGAAAAGAAATATAAAATTTCAATACTCTCTAATGGTACTCCCAAACTCTTAGATGAGTTGGTAAAAAGTAATAATCTAGAAAAAATGTTTGATGATATATTTTCAATCGAAGAAGTTGGAATTTATAAGCCAGACGAAAAAGTGTATGATATGCCCATCAAAAAGTATAAAGTTGAAAAAAATGAAGTTGTATTTTTAAGTGCTAACACTTGGGATGTCTCCGGTGCAGGAAATTTTGGATTTAATTCTATTTGGGTAAATAGAAATAAAAATATTTTTGACAAATTGGATTATATTCCTCATAATGAAATAAATAATCTTAATGGATTATTGAAACTAATTTAAACAATGAACAAACCTATTAGAGCAGGAGATAGCGCAATCGCTATAGAAGTTGAAGAAGGAAAATCTTATTTTTGGTGTAGCTGTGGAAAAAGTTTAAAACAACCACTGTGTGATGGCTCGCATAAAGAAACAGAATTTAAACCAATAGCTTTTAAAGCAGATGTAACAAAAAAAATATTTTTTTGTGCTTGTAAACAAACTAAAAATCAGCCATTTTGTGATGGGTCTCATAACAAATAAATAATGGAAAGTTTATTTAGTAAATTAAATTTTATTGCGCCTTGGTTTTTAAGACTGGGTCTAGGTGTAGCATTTATTATACATGGATATTTTAAATTTCCTTTACCACCAGCTGGATTAATAGAGTACTTTGGTTTATCACCAATTTTGTCATCTGTTGTTGCAATATCTGAGGTTGGATCTGGAATGCTATTAATTGTAAGTGGATTTATAAAAGGTCCTATTGGAAATTTACTTACAAGATTAAGTGCTTTTACTATTACAATTATAATGATCAATGTGTTTGCTATAGGTCATCCGGATTGGTTTTTTACAACAAAGCTTTTTACTAGTGAGCAAATATTTCTCTTTCTAATAAGTTTGTATTTTGTTATTAAGGGAAACAATTAATCTTATGATTGAAATAAGCAAAATTATAAATCCAACTAATGCATCAGATGGTGCTGGTGTGAAGCTAAAAAGAAGTATTGGTGTTGAGCCAAATTATTATGATCCATTCTTAATGTTAGATGAATTTGGTTCTGAAAATAGTGAAGATTATGTTGCGGGATTTCCCCCACATCCACACAGAGGAATTGAAACTGTTACATATATGTTAAATGGGGATTTTGAGCACGAGGACAGTACTGGTGGTAAAGGAAAAATGACAGCTGGTGATGTTCAATGGATGAAAACTGGAAGTGGTATTATTCACTCTGAAATGCCAGCCATGAAAGAAGGAAAACTTCATGGATTTCAGTTATGGATAAATATGCCGGCCAAATTAAAAATGAGTAAGCCTGAATATATTTATATTAAAGCAGATAAAATGAGTATCCACAAAGACCAAGACAAAGAAGTAAAAACTATAGCTGGAAAATTTGAAAAAGCAGAAGGTCCGGTAAAAGGTCATAATGTAGAGCCTATTTATTTTGATGTAGAGCTTAAAAAAGATAAAGAGATTAATTTTGATATTCCTGAAACACACAATACCTTTATATATTTAATTAATGGAGAAATAAAAATTGGAAGCAAAATTCACGATAAAGTTAAAGATAGTACATTGATACTACTTGAAAATGGAAAAGACTTAAAAGTAAAAGCATCCTCAAACTCTAAATTTCTACTCATATCTGGAAAACCCTTAAATGAAGAAATAGCAAGAGGTGGTCCATTTGTGATGAACACTAAAAAAGAGATTTTAGATGCTGTTAATGACTATCATAATGGTACATTTGTTAAATAATGCATAGTGTATCTTTTTCAAAAACTGGTGGCCCTGAAGTTCTTGAATATAAAGAGTTAAAACTTGAAGATCCAAAGAGTGGTGAAGTGCTAATTAAACACTCTGCAATAGGATTAAATTTTATAGATACTTACCATAGATCAGGTTTATACCCTGTGCCACTACCTTCAGGAATTGGTTTAGAGGGCGCAGGAATTATTGAAAAAGTTGGACCAGATGTTTCAAATTTTAAAGAAGGTGATAAAGTTGCGTATGCTGCTGCGCCATTAGGCTCCTACTCTTCTCACAGAATATATCCAACAAAAAATTTGGTTAAAGTTCCGGAAGGTATTGATCTTAATATAGTTGCATGTTTAATGACAAAAGGTTTAACAACCTTTTATTTGTTGCACAAAACCTATGAGGTTAAAAAAGGTCAAACGATATTATTTCATGCTGCGGCAGGGGGTGTTGGTCAAATATTTTGTCAGTGGGCAAAAAGTTTAGGATGCAAAGTTATTGGAACTGTAGGATCTGATGAAAAAATAGAATTAGCCAAAAAATACGGTTGTAATGAAGTAATAAATTACTCGAAGGAAAATTTTAAAGACAGGGTTATGGAAATTACTAATAATGAGGGTTTGCCAGTTGTATATGATGGGGTAGGAAAAGTAACGCTAGAAAATTCTTTAGGCTGTTTAAAAATGAGGGGAATGATGGTTTCTTTTGGTAATGCATCCGGAAAACTTGATCCTGTCGACGTTGGTAAATTAATTGCTCCAAAAGGTTTATATTTAACTAGGCCAAGCATTGCCCATTACACTGCTACTAGAGGAGAGTTAGACGAAGCATCTGAAAAACTATTTCAAATGGTAAAAAATGGGAACGTAAAAGTTGATATATTTAAAAAATATAACCTCAAAGATGCAATACAAGCACATAAAGATCTTGAGGGACGTAAAATATTAGGACCAGCAATAATTATTCCTTAAATTGTACGTCCATATCAGAAATGTGAAGCTTTAAGGCTTTGGTTGAAATTTGAATTTCTCTTATAAAAAAAATAATCGATATCATCATAGATAAACAACATGAACCAAAAATTATCCTAGCTACAAATATTTTTTCTAAGTATAACGCAAAGACTGTTAGCATATTGAACAAAAATCCAAACGCAGAAAACATAATTGTATATTTTAAAACATTTATTCTGTTATTTAGGTTTATAAGTTGATCTCTCCACTCGGGTGGGGTGTGTTTTTCAAATACATGTTCGTCATGAATTTTTCTAATTAAATTACTTAAAGTGTGAAACCTGTTGCTATAAACACCCATAATTAGTGGAATTGCAGGAAACATTAAAGCAGTGACTGTGTAATCAATATCCATACGAATCAGTTTGATTATGAATCGATGCTTTGTTATTTACAAGTAAATTATAATGAAAGATTTTATACTTTTTCTTGATTTAATAAGATTGAAAAAACCAATTGGTATAATGCTGTTGTTTTGGCCATGCTTATGGGGCCTAACTTTGGCAAACGATTTCACAAGTAATAATTTACAGTACGTAATTTATTTTATTTATTTTTTTTTAGGCTCAGTTCTTATGAGGTCTGCTGGATGTATTGTTAATGATATATTGGACAGGAAGTACGATATTTTGGTAGAAAGAACTAAACAACGACCAATCGCTTCAGGAAAAATATCTGTAAAATTGAGTATGATTTACGTAATAATTTTATGTTCCTTTGCTTTTTTAATTTTAATCCAATTTAATTTTACTACTATTTTGTTAGGTCTGGCATCTATGCCTTTTGCATTTAGTTATCCTTTAATGAAAAGATATACTTACTGGCCTCAATTATTTTTGGGATTTACTTTTAATTATGGACTTATAATGGCCTGGTTTTCTATAAAACCTGAATTTAGTTATATTCCAATAATATTTTATATAGGAGCCATATTTTGGACATTAGCTTACGACACAATATATGGGTTTCAAGACATTAAAGACGATGAGATAATAGGAGTGAAATCAACATCAATTAAATTTAAAAAAAATCCTAAGTTACTAATTTTTATATGCTATTCAGTTTTTATCTTTATGCAAATTATATCGGGACTTTTGATGAAATTTAATTATTACTATTATATAGGTATAGTGATCATTGCTGTACACTTATTGTTTTATCAGACAAAGAATTTGGATATTTCAAATCCCAAAATATGTTTGGAAAAATTTAAAGCTAATAATTTTTTAGGTCTAATTGTTTTTGTGAATATATTAACAAATAAAATTTATCTATAATGACTAATTTACAAATTTTAAAAAGATTATTTAATGAGTATACAAAAAAATATTTAGCTCAAATTTTTTTAGCGTTAATTTTTTCATTAATATTAGCTGCAAGCACTTCTGCAATTGCGTGGTTATTAGATCCAGCTGTTGAAAAACTTTTTATTCAAAAAAATCAGAACTTAATGTTAATTATCCCTTTGGGTATTATTATGGCTTTTGCTACAAAAGGTTCTTCTTTGTATCTTGCCAAAGCAATAATGATAGGTGTCGGCGAAGAGGTGAGGAAAGCCATACAAGTAGATATGATGAAAAATTTAATCCAAGCAGATACTGAGACAATTGAAAAAAAACATTCCGGTAAAATAATAACAAATTTAATAAATGATGTTAATTTTATGACTGGTCTTGTTAGTGTTGGAATATTAAATTTATTTAAGGATTCACTCACATTAATTGGATTATTAGGAGTTATGTTTTATCAAAATTGGAAATTATCATTAATCGCGATTATAATGATACCTCTTGCCAGCTACTTTGCTAGATTTTTAGGTAATAGAATAAGTAAGGTCACAACTCAAGCTATGGATACGGCGGGAGTTTTAAATTCCTACCTTATGGAGATTTTTAGAAATCATAAATTAATAAAAGTTTTTCAAAAAGAAACTTACGAAGCATCAAGAGCAAATAATGCATTGGATCAGCTAAAAGATAGAGGAAAAAAGTTAGCTATCATTTATGCAAGGTCATCACCAATTATGGAATTTTTGACAGGAATTATGATTGCAATTCTTATTTATTTCTCCGGTAATTTAATTATGAGCGATGAGTTAGCTATAAATAATTTTTTTTCATTTTTAGCAGCAATGATGTTGGCCTATCAACCTGTTAGGTCTCTTGCAACATTAAATCTCACAATAAATCAAGGATTGGCAGCAGCAAAAAGGATCCTTCCAATAATCGATCAAAAACATAATATTTTTGAAGACGAGAAATTAGACAAATTAAAAGTTTTGAGTGGCACTATCACTTTTGAAAAAGTAAATTTTAATTATAATTCTAATTCTAGGTCAATTTTAAAAAATATAAATTTGAGTATATCCGGAGGTGAAATGACCTCACTTGTAGGACATAGTGGAGCTGGTAAATCTACTATACTAAATTTAATACCTCGTTTTTATGATTGTTCAGATGGGGATATTAAAATTGATAATCAATCAATTAAAAATAAACGACTATCTTCATTAAGAGAGAATGTATCTTTGGTGAGTCAAGAAACTACTTTATTTGATGATACAATTCTAAATAATATGAAATATGCAAATCTAAATGCAACTGATGACCAGATAAAAGAGGCAGCAAAACTCTCCTTTTCCGATGAATTTATAAACACACTTCCTAATAAATACAATACTATGATTGGAGAAAACGGTATTAGACTTTCTGGTGGTGAAAAACAAAGATTATCTATTGCAAGAGCGTTTCTAAAAAATAGCAAGATTATACTATTAGATGAAGCTACTTCCTCTCTAGACTCAGAAACTGAAAAAAAGATTCAAGATGCTTTAAGTTTTTTAACAAAAGGAAAAACAACTCTTGTTATAGCACATAGATTGTCAACAGTATTAAACTCCAATAAAATTTATGTTATAGACAATGGAGAAGTTGTTGCTGAAGGAAATCACACTGAGCTATTAAACAATTCATTAATATATAAAAATTTCTACAATAAGCAGATACAAAAAGATTGATGAGAATATTATATAATCTACTAATGGTTATTATTATTATCTTATCGCCGGTAATAGTATTTTACAGAATATTGAAAAAAAAAGAAAATCCTAAGAGATTTTTAGAGAAATTTGGATTTTTTAAAAAAAAAAGAGTAAATGGTAAATTAATATGGTTTCATTGTTCAAGCGTTGGGGAGCTTTTAAGTATTGTCCCACTTATAGAAAAGTTTGAAAAAGATAAAAATATAAAAAGTATTTTAATATCAACTTCTACATTAAGCTCATCAAAAATATTTAAAAAATTTAAATTCAAGAAAACTATTCATCAATTTTACCCAATAGACAATCCTTTAATAGTAAATAAATTTTTATGTTATTGGAAACCAACTGCAGCTTTTTTTGTTGAATCAGAAATTTGGCCTGAAATGTTGAGAGATTTAAAAAGAAAAAAAATTAAAACTTTTCTTTTGAATGCCAGAATAAGTAAAAATTCTTTTCACAAATGGAAATACTTTAAAGATTTTGGTATCAGTGTATTTGGCATTTTTGATTACATTTTTCCTCAGAATAAAGAAACATTTAATTATTTGAGACATTTCAAAGTAAAAAAAATGAAAATATTAGGTAATTTGAAATTTTCTGAGCCAAAAAGAATTAATAATAAATCTATCAAGATAAATTTTTTAAATAGAAAAATTTTATGTGCAGCAAGCACTCACAATAATGAGGAAGAATTAATTTCAAGGATACACTTAGATTTAAAAAGTAAAATAAATAAATTGCTAACAGTCATAATTCCAAGACATATAGAAAGATCAAGAGAAATTATAGAAACTTTAAATTCAAAAAACCTTAGATATGTTTGTCATAGTGAAAGTAAAAAGATAAAAAAGAATACTGATGTGTATTTGGTCGACACTTATGGTGAAAGTAAATCATTTTATTCTCTAAGTAAGGTTGTTTTTTTAGGTGGTTCTTTTGTGCCAAGAGGTGGGCAGAACCCATTGGAACCAATTAGGTATGGATGTTATATAACTCATGGTAAACATACTTTTAATTTTACTGAAATATACAATTTACTAAAAAGAAAAAAATTGTCATTTGAAGCTAAAAATTTTTCCCAGCTAAAAAAAATAATTTTAAAATTATTTATGAGAAAATTTGAAAATAAAAGGGAACTAAATAAATTTAAAAAAGTTGGAAGTAAAATTCTTAATAAATATTTTACAACTTTAAAAGGTTTAATATAAATGAGATTAATTAAACCAAAATTTTGGGATAAAAATTATTTAACATTTCAGTCACTATTACTTTATCCATTAACTTTTATTATTGACCTTAGAAATATAATTACTTTTTTTGAAAAACCAAAAAAGTATACCCAAATAAAAACTATATGTATCGGTAATATTTATATAGGCGGTACTGGAAAAACACCACTAGTTAGTTTTCTAGCAAAAAAATTAAAAAATAAATTTAAAACAATAATTATTAAAAAAAAATATCAAAGTCATTTAGACGAGAAAAAATTGCTAGAAAATTATAATAAGGTTTTATTTGATGATGATAGAGTATTATCTTTGTCAAAGGCAATAGACAAAAAATTTGAGTTAGCAATATTTGATGATGGTTTACAAGATAAGAAAATTGAATATGACTTAAAAATAGCTTGTTTTAATTCAATTTCGCTTGCTGGAAATGAGCTAAGATTGCCCTCGGGGCCATTAAGAGAAAGATTAAATAATTTAAAGAGATATGATGCCGTATTTATCTCAGGGAAGCCTGTCGATAAAATATTCTTAAAAAAAATAAAAAAAATAAATCCAAGGATTGAAATATTTAATGGTGAATATGTGCCTACAAATTATAAAAAATTTAAAAAAAAAAATTATATGACTTTTAGTGGAATAGGTAATCCTTTAGGGTTTGCCCAGACTCTAAACAAATATGGTATTAAAAGTGTGTCAAATCTTATATACCCAGATCACTATGAGTATTCTAAGACAGAAATTAACAAAATAAAAAAATTAGCAAACGAAAAAAATTTGAAAATATTAACTACAGAAAAGGATTTTTATAGAATTCCTGTTGAATTAAGAAAAAACATAAGTTTTTTAAAAATTGAAATAAGAATAAGCAATTTAAAGAAATTTAAAAGATTTCTATCAAAATTTTTATGAAAAAAATCAAATATTTTTTTGAATTTTTAATAATTTTTATATTTCTACTAGTTTTTAAAATTGCTGGATATAGGATTGCTTCTAATCTAGGGAATTCAATTGGAAAGATTATTGGTCCTAGATTTAGATCTAAAAAAGTTATTATAGATAATATTAAAAAATTCAAACCAGAAATTAAAGAAGATGAAATTAATCACATTATTGAAAAAATGTGGGGCAACTATGGTAGAATTTTAGCTGAATACGTTTACATTCCCGAATTCAGAAAAAGAAGATTGGATAATTACATAAAAATTGAAGGATTAGAAAATTTAAAAAGAATTAAAAATAGCGGAAAACCAACTGTATTTATATCTGGTCATTTTAATAATTTTGAATTGATGGCCATGGTTATAGAAAGAGAGGGGGTAGATCTTTCTGCGGTCTACAGACCTTTGAACAACAAATTTTTAAATATTTTAATGGAATACCTAAGAAAAAATTATATTTGTAAAAATCAAATAAAAAAAGGTTTGAATGGTGTGAGGGAAGCTCTAAAGTTTTTCAAAAGCGGAAAAAGTTTAGCTATCATGATAGATCAAAGAGTATCAGAAGGAATTAATTCTAAGTTATTTGGAAAAAATGCTCTAACAACAACAATACCAGCTCAATTTGTTAAAAAATTTGGTTGTGTTATTCAGCCAGTATACATCCAAAGAAATGAAGGAATTTACTTTGAGGTATTTTTTGACGAACATTTAAGTTTTGATAAAAGTGAAAGTGTTGAAAATATTACAAATAAATTAAATCATTGGTTAGAAGAAAAGATCGCAAAAAATCCAGCTCAATGGATATGGTCACATAACCGTTGGAAACTATAATTTTTTAAGTTTTTCTCTTTTTGATTGAGCTTCGACAAAAGAAAAATAAGCCTCCTGAAGTTCTACATTCCAATAATTTAGATCTTTTAACATTATTTTTTTATTTGATACTGCACAAACAACATGGTCACCGGGCTCTATAATTTCGAAATTATTGGGAAGATATTTTAATTTAGCTAATTTATTTTTCATTTTTGAGTTATAATTTAATATAAATGATTGTTGGAATTATTGGAAGTGGTGGCAGAGAACATGCTATTTGCTCTAAAATTAAAGAGTCAGCAAAAATAAGTAAAATATACTGTATTCCTGGGAATGCTGGCACAAGTAAAATTGCCAGTAATGTAGAAATAAAGATTGAGGATTTTAAATCTATTAAGAATTTTTGTTTAGAAAATAAAATTGAACTTTTAATTGTTGGGCCAGAACAGCCTTTAGTGAATGGAATAGTCGATTATTTTATAGATACAAAAATAAAAGTTTTCGGGCCAAATAAGATAGCTTCTCAATTAGAGGGTTCAAAAATATTTACAAAAAAAATTTGCTCTAAATATAAAATCCCTACTTCAAATTTTAAAATATTTGAAAATATAAATGATGCAAAAAAATTTTTAAGTTCCGCAAAATTTCCTTTAGTTATCAAATCAGACGGTTTAGCTGCTGGTAAGGGAGTTTATATATGTAAAAATATTGAGGAAGGAATAACTGCGGCAAATGAAATATTTGGAGGAAAGTTTGGAGTTGCAGAAAATTTGCTAGTAGAAGAGTTTCTTGAGGGCGAGGAAATGAGTTATTTTGTAATATGTGACGGTGAAAATTATCAATTCATCGGGACTGCACAGGACCACAAACGAGTTGGCGAAGGTGATAAAGGAAAAAATACAGGAGGTATGGGTTGCTATTCACCATCGAGACTTTTTAATTCACAGTTAGCTGAAAAAATTAATTCAGAAATTATCAATCCAACATTAAGTGCAATTAAAGATTTAGGAACCACCTACAGAGGATTTTTATATGTCGGACTAATGATTAAGGATAATAAGCCTTATCTTGTAGAGTTTAATGTAAGGATGGGAGATCCAGAGTGTCAAACTATACTTCCTTTATTAGAAGATGATCTAATAGAAATTTTTGTAAATTGTTGTTTAGGTAAACTAAAAAACAAAATCAGATTGAATCATAAAAAAAGTATTTGTATTGTTCTTTGTTCAAAAGGTTATCCCGATGAGTATAAAAAAAATATTCCTATTTTAGGTTTAGATACTGTATCTCTTAAAGAAGATGAATATATTTTTCACGCAGGAACAAAATTAGAAAATAATGAAATATTAGCTTCTGGAGGAAGGGTTTTAAATTTTGTTTCTGTCTCTGAAAATTTTTATAATTCTAGAAAGGATATAATTAAGCTAATTGACAAATTAAATTGGAAAAATGGTTTTTTTAGAAAGGATATTGGGTATAAAGTTATAGATGTATGAGAATTATTGCAGGAGATTTAAGAGGAAAAAAATTATTAATTCCTGCTGACAATTTTACGAGACCTCTAAAGGACAATGTAAAAGAATCTATATTTAATATATTGCAACATTCAAAGCTATTAAATTTTGAGTTATTAAATTCAAATGTCTTAGATCTTTTTTCTGGTGTTGGAACATTTGGTCTAGAATGTATTTCTAGAAAATCAAGGCATGTAACTTTTTTTGAAAATCATTTGCCTGCTATAAAGATGTTAAAGAAAAATATCCAAAATTTAAATTGTTGCTCAAAAACTAAAATTATTGAGAAGGATGTTTTTAGTTTAGAAAAGTTAGAATCTAATTTAAAAAATTATGAGTTTATTTTTTTAGACCCTCCTTTTAAGGAAATCAGAATAAAATTCTTACTTAACATACTTAAACATAAAAAAGTTTTTAAAAAGGAGAGTATTATACTAATTCACAGAGATAATAAGACTGTAGACCAGTTGCCAGAAGATTTTAAAGTAATAATTGATAAAAAATATGGTAGATCGAGAATCTTATTTGGTAAATTTTATTAAATTAATATTCTTTTTGTCTCTTTTTTTATTAACTCTACAGATGGTTGATCAAATGGATTTAGTTTCATCATCTTTCCTAACAAAATAGTCTCCATCATAAAGAAGGTAAATAGCTCGCCTAATGATTCTTCATTTTTTTTTAAGACTTCAAAACTTCTAAAAGGAATATTTTTAATTTTAAAAACCTTTTTAGTTGCTTGTTTTTGTGCTTGTTTAATTGATTGTAAACTATGTCTCTTTAAATATTTGTAATTAGAAAATATCTTTTTTTTATTAATCTTTGTATTTGTTTGGGTCCTAACATCAAAAAAAGTAAAAAAACAATTCTTGTTTCCATCAAGATAAAGCTGCATTAAGCTGTGATTATCTTTTGGTAAATTAGAAATAAATGGCAATACCCCTTTTGAATTTTTTCCTAAACTTTCTGCAACTAATTGTTGGTACCATTTAAATAGACTATTAGAACTCTCGTCATAATTAAGAATAATTGAATTAGTTTTTTTCCTCTTTATCAAATGATATAGGGTTTCTACATTGATAAGTAAGTTGTTAACAAAATATTTGTTTGTAATTAATTTATTAAATCTTTTAAACTTTTTAGTATTCAGGCCCATTAACTCAGCCGGAAGCATGCCAACTTCAGATAAAACAGAATATCTGCCGCCGATAAAGTTCTTATGTTCTATGATGTCAGATTTTAATTTTAAAGCTAGATTTCTTAAATAATTATTTCTTTTTTCAGTTATATATAATTTATTCTTAGATGAGTAAATATTCTCATTAACAATCGTCTCTAGAGTATTGCCTGACTTTGATATTATAATATTTAAAGTTTTTTTCTTTGTTTTAATTATTTTATTTTGTTCATCAAGATTATCAAAAAAATAAAACCTTTTTTTTTATATTAATCTTTAAAAAATCATAGATGGCTTGAGCGCCTAAAGATGAACCGCCCATACCATAAATTTGGAAAATTTTATTTTTTTTAAGTTTAGTTAATAAATTTTTATTAAAAGAATAATGAAAATCGTTGGTAAAACTATGTATGAGATTTTCTTTTTTTAAGCTGTTATCAACTAAATCTTTAAAGAAGAATTTTAATTTTGTATGGATTTTTTTTTTTTTAAAATTATGAAATTTAATATTTTTTGTTAACATTGATCTAATTTTTGATTTGATCTATAACAAAATCTTCAGTGGATGAGCTATTTGATGAAGTTATATCTCCACTGATATCGGCATCTTCTGATTTTATCGATGATAAAACTTCGTCAATTTCTAATTCGATGGTTTCTTCTCTCGACATCTTTACTGGATCCTGCGGCTCTGGAAGAGCTTTAAAGTCAGGTGGCAAAACTAATGGGTTTTTTTTTATGACTAAAAATTCATCACTGGACTCATATTTTTTTCCTGACAGACCGTCTTTGATGGATTGACAAGAATAAAGAGAAATAAATATAATTAATAAAAATATATTTCTAATCATTTTTTTTACTTTTAATAAAAAATTCATCTAAAATAAGGCAAATAATCCCAATTGAAATAAATATATCAGCGGGGTTAAAAATAAACCAATGAAAATCACCTATGTGGAAATCAATAAAGTCTGGCACTGCATTGTAGACAAATCTATCAAATAAATTTCCTAATGAACCCCCTAGTATTATCAAAAAAAAATATTTTCTAACATCATCTAATTTAAATAATATATAGATTATTAAAATATTAATTAATACAATTAAAAAAGTTATAATGTTATAAATCGTTAGACTTTCGAATGAAAGTAAACCAAACGCAATTCCTTCATTCCATATTAAATAAACATTTAAAAAGGATGTTAAAAAAATTTGTTGATTACTAATATCTTCGTAAAGATTTATTACATATATTTTACATAATCTATCTATTAAAAATATAATAGTTACAATAAACAAATTTAGTAAAAATATTTTATTCTTTTTTTCCATCAAAACCACAATTATGTCTCTCACATTTTTTTTGAAAAATTTTCCAACAAATAGGACATTTTTCACCAATAGCTTTTTTTGTTATAACATTCGTGTTTGCTTTAATATCTTGATTTAGTTTTAATTCTGCATTTGAGGTAATACAAATTTCAGCAAAATCATAGTCTTTTAAAAGATCATATTTTTCTTTATTAAGTTCAATTATTATTTGAGCTTCTAAGCTAGAACCAATTAGTTTATCAGCTCTTTTTAATTCTATGCTTGAATTAGCAATTTCTCGTACATTCAATATTTCTTTCCATTTTTTAGCAAGATTTTCGTTTTTCCAATTCTCTGGAATTGTTACAAACTTTTCTAAATGAATGCTTTCATTTGGTTTTTTATTTATCAATTTGAAAATTTCTTCAGTGGTGAAAGATAGAATGGGAGCAAACCATTTAAGAAGGCAATCGAGAAGTATATTTAGTATTTGTAGACAATCTTTTCTTCTCTTTGATTTTAAATCATCACAATACAAAGAGTCTTTTCTTATATCAAAATAAAAGGATGATAAGTCGACTGTACAAAAATTTAATAAATCTTTATAAAGCAAATGAAAATTATAAGATTTAAAATTTTTTTGGTATGTGTCATTTAACAAATAAATCTTATGCAACATCAACTTATCTAGTTCACTCAATTCATCATAATTAATCTTATTAAAATCATTTTCTGAAAATTCGTCTTTTAAATTTCCAAGTATATATCTAAACGTGTTTCTTATCTTTCTGTATGCATCCGCATGCTGCTCCAAAATTGTATAATCTATTCTTAAATCCTCTGAATAATTAGACGCTGCAACCCAAATTCTCAGAATATCAGCACCATATTTTTTTAAGATATCATCAGGTGAAATAACATTACCTAATGACTTTGACATTTTAAGTCCTTTTCCATCTACAACAAATCCATGTGATAAAATTGTTTCAAATGGGGCCTCCCCTCTAGTTCCACAAGATTGTAATAGTGAGGAATGAAACCACCCACGATGTTGATCTGAACCTTCTAGATACATAGAAGCAGGCCATTTTAAATCTTTTCTAGTTTCTAAAACAAAAGAGTGTGTAGAACCACTATCAAACCATACCTCTACAATGTCTGACAGTTTAGTAAAATTTTCTGCTTTGTATTTTTTTCCCAGAAATTTTTGAGCATCGTCCTTAAACCAACAGTCTGAACCCTCTTTCTCATAAATATTTGCTATATTTTCGAAAACTTCATCATCAACTAAAACCTTTCCATCTTTTTTATTTATAAATATTGGTAGAGGAACACCCCAAACTCTTTGCCTTGAAACACACCAATCTGGTCTGGTCTCGATCATAGACTTTAATCTCTCTTTTCCTTTCTCAGGATAAAAAACCGTTTTATCTATTGCTTTGAGCGCTTTATCTCTTAAACCATGACTCTCCATTGAGATAAACCATTGTGGTGTTGCTCTGTGAACTAAAGGAGCTTTTGATCTCCAAGAGTGAGGGTATGAATGATTTAATTTACCATTAAATAACAATTTTTTTTCTTTTTTGAGTTTTTCTATAACGATAGCATTAGCTTTAAAAATGTGTGTACCCTCAAATAAAGGAATATTGTTAGTATATTTACCATCATCATCAACTGTCTCTAAAGCTTTTATGCCGTTATTTAAGCATAAATTAAAATCATCTGGGCCGTGACTTGGCGCACAATGAACAATACCTGTTCCTTGCTCAGTTGTAACAAATCTAGCCTCTAACATTGGAACATTATAATCAAAACCCAGATTATGAAATGGATGTGAACAGATTGTTCCTTCAAAATCATTTCCCAAAAATTCAGAAATTTTTTGAAATTTTTCGATTTTACACTCATCCACAAATGAGTTTAATAAATCTTTCGCAACTATTAATTTTTTATTTTTAAAATCAGGCTCACTAGTAACCTCTATAATTAAATATTTAAGACTTTTATTATAAGCCAAAGCTTTATTTGCAGGAATTGTCCAAGGTGTGGTGGTCCAAATAATTACTTCACTATCTAATAGATTTTTATTTTTTGAATTTTTTACTGGGAAAGAGGCATATATGGTATCCGATGTATGGTCTAAATATTCAACTTCCGCATCTGCTAATGCGGTTTTTTCTACAGTAGACCAAAGAACTGGTTTATAGCCTCTGTATAAA
>CACMAZ010000005.1 GCA_902611815.1 uncultured Pelagibacteraceae bacterium | reverse complement strand
CATGCACGCACTTGGTATAATTGCTGATACAACTGGTACAAATATGGGAGAACTAGGAACAACTACCTTTAGGCCTCCTTATACACCGTTAACTTTTGGAGCAATAGTAGGAAGAAACGTTGGTGAGTTTTTTGATCATACAAGAAGAACAGCTATTCATGATTGGCATGTGGAAAATAAAGCAGAATTTGAAAATGTTGGACAGTGGAAAAGGCCTTGGTATTTTCCCAAAAATGGAGAAAGTATGCACCAAGCTGTTCAAAGAGAGAGTAGAGCTGCAAGAGAAAGCGCAGGAATACTTGATGCCTCTACTTTAGGAAAAATTGACATACAAGGTGAAGATGCGTCTGAATTTTTAAATAGAGTTTATACCAATGCATGGTCAAAACTTGCTATTGGTAAATGTAGGTATGGTTTAATGCTAAATGAAGATGGAATGGTTTATGATGATGGTGTAACAACAAGACTTGGGGAAAATCATTATATAATGACGACCACAACTGGTGGTGCAGCAAATGTTTTATCAAAACTTGAGGATTATTTACAAACAGAATGGCCAGAATTGAATGTATATTTAACTACTGTAACAGATCAATATTCAACAATGAGCATTTGTGGACCAAATTCTAAAAGAATTATAAATAAAATAATACCAAGTTTAGATCTATCAGATGAAAGTTTCCCGCATATGTCTTTTAAAAATTCAAAAATAGATAATGTTAATTGCCGTATTATGAGAATTAGTTTTACCGGAGAGCATAGTTACGAAATTAATGTACAATCTAATTACGCTAAAGATGTTTGGGAGAAATGTATAGAAGCAGGCAAAGAATTTAATATTACACCATATGGAACTGAAACTATGCATTTACTAAGAGCTGAAAAAGGTTTCATAATTACCGGTCAAGATACTGATGGAACATTAACACCTTCAGACCTTCAAATGGATTGGATTATTGGAAAAAAGAAATATGATTTTATAGGTAAAAGATCATTATACAGAAGTGATACGATAAGAGAGGATAGAAAACAATTAGTTGGTTTATTAACAGATGATCCGAAGGAAGTTTTAGAAGAAGGAGCCCAACTTGTTGAAAGCTTAGAAAAGCCAATTGATATGTTGGGTCATGTTACCTCTAGTTATTTTAGTCCAAATCTTAATAAATCTATTGCTCTAGCTGTAGTAAGGAGTGGAAAAAAACTAAAAGGTAAAAAATTAATAGTTCCTATGGAAAATAAAAATATCAATGTAACTATTACCGACACTGTTTTTTATGATAAGGAAAATAAAAGATTAAATGCTTAATTTTGATTCACCAATTAAAGAACAAAAAAAATACAATGATTTAAATATTATTGAAGTTGAGCCTACAATTAAAATTAATCTTAGAAGCAATAAAAGAGAATTCTCTACAAAAATTGGAAAAATATTATCGATTTTACCACCAAATGAAGCAAATACATCGTCTGGTAACGAAAAATTTAATTTATTATGGTTGAGTCCGGATGAATGGTTAATTTACTCTAATGATAAAAAAATGACTTTAGATGACCAAATAAATTTAGAAGACAAATTATTTAATGAAATTTCAAAATTAAATCAAGGAGCTGTAACAAATGTATCTGATCATTGGATAATGATTAACCTAAAAGGGAATAAAGTGTACGATTTACTGTCTAAAAGTTGCCCATATAATTTTAATGAATATAAAAAGAAAAAAGGATCTGTTGCTCAAACAATTGTTAATCACATAGATGTAATTCTTCACAATAAAGAGGATAACAACCTTAATCTATTTGTAAGAAGGTCGTTTTCAGAAGATTTATGGCTATGGTTGAATGATAGTGCAAGATTTATCTAATTGTTTATGTGCGTCAAGGTTAACCTGGAAATCTTCGTCCATATTAAGTACTAGATAAAATATGAAAAAAATTATAGTACTTTTATTTAGTTTATTCTTTGCATTACCCTCTTATTCATCAAGTCTTGATAAAATTTTGTCATCTGGTGAGCTAAGAGTTGGAACAACTGGAGATTGGGATCCTATGACTATTAAAGATCCTGCAACTAATAAATATAGAGGTTTCGATATAGATGTCATGAATGAATTAGCAAAAGATATGGGTGTAACAATTAAATTTGTGCCTGCAGAGTGGAAAACTATAGTATCTGGAATTACTTCAGGAAGATATGATATCTCAACAAGTGTTACTAAAACACCTAAAAGAGCAGAGGTTGCAGGCTTTACTGACACTTACTATAAATATGGAACAGTGCCCCTTGTTCTTAAGAAAAATTTAAAAAAATTTCCAACTTGGGACTCTTTAAATGATAGTAAAGTAACGATTGCAACTACACTTGGAACTTCACAAGAAGAAAAAGCAAAAGAATTTTTTCCAAAATCAAAACTAAATTCTGTTGAAGCACCTGCAAGAGATTTTCAAGAAGTTTTAGCTGGTAGAGCAGATGGGAATATAACTAGCTCAACAGAGGCCAATAAATTAGTCATTAAATATCCTCAATTGGCAATTGTTCCAGATGGAGAAAAAAATCCTGCATTTTTAGCAATGATGGTTGGTAAAGGTGATGATAAATGGAAAAATTACGTTAATGAATGGATAAGTAATAAAAAATCATCCGGTTTTTTTACAGAACTTTTAGCAAAATATAATCTGAAGAGCTTATAATAAATTAGATATTAATATTTAATACTTTATAAATATATGTGTGAAAAATATTATTTTTCTAATATTTATATTATTATTTCTTAATTCTTGTTCAAAACAAGAGTTGGACTGGTTAATTTTATCTCCAAATAATCTTGATGGATTAACAAACCTTAAATTTCTCATAAGTGGATTTACAACAACAATATACATATCCCTAGTTTCAATATTTATCTCAATAATTTTAGGTCTGATAATTGCAATTCCATCATTAGCAAAAAATAAATTTCTTACATATATAAATATTGGATATGTAGAAATCGTTAGAGCGATACCTTTATTAGTTTTAATCTTGTGGATTTATTATGGTTTACCAATAATGACAGGTATAAGTTTTAGTCCATTTGTGTCTGGTATTATAGCTTTATCAATAAGTGAAAGTGCTTTTCAAGCTGAAATATTTAGAGCTGGAATAAATTCAATTAAAAAATCTCAATGGGAAGCCGGTAGCTCTCTTGGGTTTTCTTTTTTTAAAAAATTAAGACTCATAATATTACCACAAGCTATTAAAAATATACTTCCTGCTATTGGTAATCAATTTGTATATGTTTTAAAAATGTCTTCTCTTGTTTCAATTATAGGAATTGGTGATTTAACAAGAAAAGCAAATGAGCTTGTTGTTACAACCTATAGACCATTGGAAATTTATACTTTTTTAATATTTGAATATCTAATTTTAATTTTAGTAGTTTCCTATTTTGTAAGAAAATTTGAAAAAAAGTTAGCAAAGTCTAACTAGTTTTTTTAAACACTGAATTAAAAAAAGATCCAATAAAGATTAATATGCAAAATCCCATAAACCAATTAGTAAATAATAAAGTATAGAAAATATCTTCATATGATCCATCTTTAATATTTATTACATACCATAAACATAAAAATGGTAGAGCCGTTAATCTTAAGATACCAAGGTACAAACTATATATTGGCCTTTTTACTGATTGAAATAAGGCTGTTGTTATGAAGAAAGTGGGATAAATCGGACCTATTAAAGCTGCAATTTTTAAATAAATTGTACCATAACTAATTGTATTCAAATCTTCTGTGAATAAACTTATGAGGAATGGTGCATTAAAATAAATTATGATACCTGCTAATGTCATAAAAGAACAACCAAATTTGAGAGCTTTTAAATATAATTCTCTAATCCGCTCATAATTTTTAGCTCCAAAATTTTGACTTGAGATAGATAGTACTGCTGTATTTAATCCAATAACTGGTAACAAAAAGACTTGTTCAATTCTTAAAGCAGTGCCATAACCAGCTGCAGCCAAATCACCAAATTTTCCTACAAAATATAAAACATTAAATAAACCGACACCAATTAAAAGCATACTAAACATAACTGGAACAGATTGAAATATTAGGTTTTTAAAGTAAAAAATTTTTGGTTTAAAGCATTCAAAAAATAGATACTTTTTTAATTTACAACAATAAACTTTGTAAATTAAATAAGTTGCACCTAAAAATTGACATATAACGGTTGCTATAGCAATTCCAGAAATACCGAAGGCAGGTATAAAACCATATCCAAATATGAATATAGGATTTAAGATTATGTTTAAAAAAAAGGTAAAAACTAAAACATTTCTGTAACTCTTTGTATCTCCTTGAGCATTTAGGGTGCCATTTAAAGATGTTTGTATTAAAACTAAAACAGTGCAGTAAAATATTATATCAAGATACTCTCTTGTTAATAAAATATTTTCTAAACTAGATCCCATTAGTCCCAATAAAAAATCTGAAATATTTAAACCAACATAGGTGACTAAAAGTGAAACGAAAACAGCATATAGAAAAGATTGGCCGACAAACATTGATGCTCTTTTTTCATTCTTTTCACCAATTGAATTTCCGATTAAGGTATTTGTAGCAGCACCTACTCCAACACCAATTGCAATTATTATAAAATATATTGGAAAAGATTTAGCCAAAGCACTAAGAGCTTCAGGTGATATTTTACCAGCGAAATAAGTATCAACTAAATTATAAAAAGTTTGGAATAATGATCCTATACTAGCAGGAATTGTTACTTTTCTTAATAATGACCAAATTGGATCTCTTAACAAATTAATTTTTTTGTACATATTATTTATTTTTCAATTTGATAAAAATATTTTTGACCTTTTTTTTTAGATAGGTTGATTTGTTTTTGTCTCATACGAAATCTTTGTTTTTGTTTATTAGTTAATTTATGAAAACAATTAGAACAGCTAACTCCTTCCTCATATTGCTTGTTTTTTTTTTCTAACTTCGTAATAGGTTCTCTACAACCAGCACAAATTTTTAAATTGCCAGGTTTTAGGCCATGTTTTACCGATACTCTATTGTCAAAGACAAAACAATCACCTTTCCATAAACTTTTTTTTTTATCAATTTTATTTAAATAATTAATGATACCTCCATTTAATTGATAAACATTCTTAAAACCTTTATTTCTCAAATAAAAACTTGCCTTTTCACATCTAATACCACCGGTACAAAACATGCCTATGTTATTATTTTTTTTTAATGATTTAAAATATTTTGGAAAGTCTCTAAAATTATTCAGTTTTGGATTTATTGATCCTTTAAAAGTACCAACTTTAAATTCAAAACTTTTTCTTGTATCAATAATGACAGTATTTTTTTTTTTAATAAAATTATTCCAATTTTCAGGATCAATTTGATTATTAATAATTCTTTTTTTTAATTTAATACCAATAGGAACAAGTTCTTTTTTAATTTTAATTTTACCTTTGTGAAAAGCTTGATATTTATAATGTGATAAATTTTCGCTATCAAAGTTCTTTAAATTTAAAATTATTTTTATATTTTTTTTTATTGAAATATACCTATCAATTTTAAAGCTTATAGTTCCATTTACACCTTCTGGGGATAATATTATAGTCCCTCTAAAATTTTCTTGTTTTAGGTAATTATCAAGTAATTCCTTTTTCTTTTTAAGATTTATAATCTTTTTAAATTTGTAAAAACCAAAAATATTATACATTATAATTTTCTACAAATTGATAAACCATCGCCAATTGGTAAAATGATATTTTCTACTCTATTGTCTTTATCGATATACGAATTAAATTCTCGAATTTTAATTGTAAAATTGTCATTTTTATTTTTATCTATAACGTCACCGTACCATAAAACATTATCTGTTATAATTAACCCAGATTTATTTAACATTTTTAAAGATTTTTCAAAATAATTTATATAATTTTCCTTGTCAGCATCAATAAATACTAAGTCAAAAACTTCTTTGCTTTTAATAAGCTCATCTAGTCCATCAATGGCATTTTTTACCAAAAGATTTATTTTGTTTTCTAGATTAGCTTTAACAAAAAAATTTTTAGCCATTTCAGAAGTTTGTTTGTTTTTGTCGATAGCTATTAAATTTGAATCATTATTCATAGCTAATCCCATTGTTAAAGCACTTAAACCTGTAAATGTTCCAATTTCTAAAATTTTTTTTGGATTATATAATTTTATTATTAGGTGTAATAGATGACATTGACTTAATGAAATTTGCATTTTTTTCATTTCACCCAAAGTTTTGTTATATTTAATAATCTCTTTCTGAATTGGATTTAGTTTATAAGAATGATTGATTATATATTCCTCGAGTTCGTTTGTAATCTTAATGTTTGAACCCATTTTAATTCAATTTTTTTTTCAAAATTTCATTAACAAGTTTAGGATTTGCTTTACCATTTGAATTTTTCATTACTTGACCAACAAAAAAACCAAATAATTTATCTTTTCCTGATTTATAAGCTTCAACATTTTTTGGGTTTTCAATAATTACTTTATTAATTAAATTTTCTAATTCCTTAGGATCACTTTGTTGTTTTAAACCTTTTTCTTCTACAATAGTTATTGGATCTTTATCCCCATCTCTCATTATTTCAAACACAGATTTAGCAATCTTGCCTGAAATGGTTCCATCTTTGATTAAATTAATTAATTTTGATAAATTTTTTGAGGAAATTGGACTTTCTGTTATTTCAATATTTTTTTCGTTTAATAATGCAAATAACTCTCCTGTTATCCAGTTTGTAGCTAATTTTACATCAGAGTTTTTTGAAACTTCCTCAAAATATTTTGAAATTTCAATGTCTGAAACTAGTATATTTGCTTCATAAGGTGATAGTTTAAATTTTTCAATAAATCTTTTCTTTTTTTCATCAGGAAGCTCAGGAATATTTTTTTTTATTTGATCTATATAATTATCATTTAATTCAAGCGGTAAAAGGTCAGGATCAGGAAAATATCTATAATCATGTGCGTCTTCTTTAGATCTCATAGATCTTGTTTCATTTTTTTTGGTATCAAATAATCTTGTTTCTTGATCAATAGAGCCACCCTCTTCAATTATATCTACTTGACGATTAGCTTCGAAATCTATTGCCATTTGCATAAATTTTATAGAATTAACATTTTTAATTTCACATCTAGTGCCTAGTTTTTTATCTCCTTTTTTTCGAACAGAAACGTTTACATCTGCTCTTAATGAGCCTTCTTGCATGTTACCGTCACAAGTTCCCAAATATCTCATTATCGATCTTATTTTTTTAATATATGCATTTACTTCATCTAAAGATCTTAAATCAGGTTTGCTAACTATTTCCATTAGAGCTACGCCTGATCTATTTAAGTCAACTAATGTGTTTTGAGGATCTATATCATGGATACTTTTTCCTGCATCTTGCTCCAAATGAAGTCTTTCAATACCAATATTTTTTTCCCCATTAGGCATATCTAATGTAACAGATCCCTCGCCCACAATTGGATCTTTATATTGAGAAATTTGATAACCTTGAGGCAAATCAGCATAAAAATAATTTTTTCGATCAAATATTGATCTTTTGTTAATCTTAGCTTTTAATCCAATACCTGTCTTAACAGCTTGTTTAATACAATGTTCATTAATTACTGGTAACATTCCTGGAAATGCTGCATCGACCAAGCTAACTTGAGTATTAGGTTCTGATCCAAATTTTGTTGATGAAGTTGAAAATAATTTAGACTCAGATAAGACTTGTGCATGAACTTCAAGACCAATAATAACTTCATATTTGTTATCATTTCTTATTATTAGATATTCACCATTATTTTTACTCACTTAATCCACCAATCAGTTATATTATTTTTAAAGCTTATATTTTTTTCTAAAGCAAATGCGATATTTAAAATACTTTGTTCATCAAATGCCTTTCCAATAACTTGCAAACCTAGTGGGTAGCCTTTTTTATCATGACCCGCTGGAATTGATATAGCTGGTAACCCTGCAAGATTAATTGGAACTGTGAAAATGTCATTCAAATACATTGATACTGGATCGTTTAATTTCTCTCCAATCTTAAAAGCAGAGCTTGGCGTAGATGGAGTTAATATAGCGTCTACTTTTTTATAAGCCTCATCAAAATCATTTTTGATTAGTCTTCTTACTTTTTGTGCTTTTAAATAATATGCATCGTAATAACCTGATGATAAAACATATGTTCCAATCATAATTCTTCGCTTTACTTCATCACCGAAACCCTCTGATCTTGTTTTTTCGTACATGTCTATAAGATTTTCACCTTTTGATCTAAAACCATATTTTACACCATCGTATCGAGCAAGATTTGATGAGGCTTCTGCAGGAGCTACTATGTAATATGTTGGTAAAGCATAATTGGTATTAGGTAAACTTATCTCAATAATTTGACCTCCATTTTCTTTAATAATTTTTATTCCTTTTTCCCATAGTTCATCAATTTCTTTTGGCATTCCATCAACTCTATATTCTTTTGGTATGCCTATTTTTTTTCCTTTAATATTCTCATTTAAATTAGTTAAATAATTTTCTCTTTTGAAATCAACAGAAGTTGAATCTTTTGTATCGTAAGTACTCATAATTTCTAACATCAAAGAACAATCTTTGACATCATGAGTCATGGGTCCTGCTTGATCCAAAGATGATGCAAATGCTACTATTCCATACCTTGAGCAACTACCGTATGTTGGCTTTAAACCAACTGTACCGGTAAAGGACGCTGGTTGTCTAATAGATCCACCTGTATCTGTACCTATTGTTGCTGGAGTTAATTTTGCAGCAATTGCTGATGATGATCCACCAGAAGATCCACCAGGTACTAAATTCTCAGATACTGGATTTTGAACATTCCCAAAATAACTTGTTTCATTAGAAGAACCCATTGCAAATTCATCACAGTTTAACTTTCCAATTACAATACCTCCTTCATCTAAAATATTTTGAGTTACTGTTGATTCATAAGTTGGAACGAAATTTTCAAGAATTTTACTTCCGGCTGTAGTTCTAATATTTTTTGTACAAAACAAGTCTTTTACAGCAATAGGTATACCAGGTAATTTTTTTTTAAAGTCTGGTTTTTGATCAAATATTTTTGCTTTTTTAATTGCATTTTCATAATTTTCAGAAATATAAGCATTAAGTTTTTTTGATTTTTTTGATCTTTCAATAAAAGCAATAGTTACCTCGGATGACGATAATTCTTTTTTTTTAATTTTGTCTACAAGTTCAACTAATTTTAAATCTGTTATATTGCTCATCATTCAATTACCTTAGGCACAACAAAAAAATCTTTATTTTTGTCTGGTGAATTTTTTAAAATATCCTCACGAATATTTTCAGATTTTATCTCGTCTTTACGTAGTTTTAATGTAGTTTCAGCAATTGAGGTTAATGGTTCAGTATTTTTTGTATCTAATTCATTTAATTTTTCAATAAAAGAAAAAATTGAATTTAAATCTTTGCCTAATTTTTTAGCTTTATTATCATCGATTGAAATCCTAGATAATTTAGATATGTGCTTTACTGTTTTAAGATCAATTGTCATATGATATGAATATCAAAAACTATCATTAAATCTGAAAAATACAATATGATCACTATTGAGCATCTTAAGAAAAAAATTGACATTAATGCGAGATTAATTGGTTTGGATTTAGGGTCAAAACGTATAGGTGTAGCAATTTGTGATGATAGAAGAAAAATATCTACTCCATTTAAAACAATAGATTATAGGAATATGCAATATCTATTGGATCAATTAACAAACATTATTTATGAAAATAACGTGTCTGGAATTATAATTGGATACCCAATTAATATGGATGGCAGTTTAGGAAGAGCAGCTCAATCTGTTACTGATAAAGCTAATATTATATCAAAAAACCTAAAAATTGATGTTGTACTTTGGGATGAGAGGATGTCAACCAAAGGTGCTTTTAATATTTCTAAAGAATTAGACGTTAACGTAACAAAAAGAGAGAAAAAAATTGATGAAAATGCTGCATCATTCATTTTACAAGGCGCAATCGATTATCTCAATAATTAAGCTTGCATTAAACATACTTTGAAGTTATAGAGTTGGTTTTAATGGCCAATTCAAAAAACGCTGTTAAAATTTCAAAAAAACATCTCCTAGGTATTCAAGATCTATCAATCTCTGATGTTAAAACTATTCTTTCAGAGTCAAAAAACTTTATAGCTTTGAACAAAAGTAAAAATAAAAAAATAGATATTTTGAGAGGTAAAACACAAATAAATTTATTTTTTGAGCCATCTACTAGAACTCAAAGTTCGTTTGAGCTTGCTGGTAAGAGATTAGGTGCTGATGTTATGTCTATGAATATAACTAATTCAGCAATTAAAAAAGGAGAAACTTTAATAGACACTGCAATGACTTTAAATGCGATGCACCCTGATATTATTGTTGTAAGACATCAAGACTCAGGTGCCTCAAATTTATTGTCACAAAAAGTTAATTGTGCGGTGTTAAATGCAGGCGATGGCAGAAGAGAACATCCCACTCAAGCATTGCTTGATGCTTTAACAATTATGGAGAAAAAAAATAAGATAGAAGGTCTTAAAATTGCAATTTGTGGAGACATACTTCATTCAAGAGTTGCTAGATCAAATATTTATTTATTAAATATGTTGGGTGCAGACATAAATATAGTTGCACCATCTAATTTGATGCCAAAAGATCTAGAAAAATTTGGTGTCAACACTTTTACAAATATGAAAGAAGGAGTGAAAGGTTGTGACATTGTGATGATGTTAAGATTACAAAATGAAAGAATGACAAGTTCATTCCTTTCATCAAATAGAGAGTATTATGAATATTATGGCCTTACACCAGATAAATTAGAGAAAGCAAAGAGTGATGCAATTATTATGCACCCTGGTCCTATGAATAGGGGAATAGAAATAGATACAAAATTAGCTGATGATATTAATAAAAGTGTAATTAAAGAACAGGTTGAATTAGGTGTTGCTGTAAGAATGGCCTGTCTAAAGTTATTTTGTGAATGATGAAAAAACAATATTTTTTAAATGCAAAAATAATAGATCCTAAAAACTCTATAGATGAAATAGGCGGTTTGATTATTGGCGAAAATGGAAAAATTGAAGCAATAGGCAAAAAAGTAAACCAGAATAATATTCCTTCAAGAGAAAAATATACAGATCTTAAAGAAAAATTTATATTTCCTGGTCTTGTTGATATGAGGGTATTTGTAGGTGAGCCAGGTTATGAATATAAGGAAAATTTTAGAACATTGAGCAATGCAGCACTAGCTGGGGGTGTTACATCTGTCGTTACAATGCCTAATACTTCCCCTGTTATAGATAATGTTTCTATGGTTGACTTTCTTAAAAGAAGAGGAAGAGACAAATCAAAAATTAATATATTTCCAACCGCAAGTTTAACAAAAGGTCTGGAAGGAACTAATATGAATGAATTTGGTCTTTTAAATAAAAAAGGAATAATAGGATATACAGATGGCACGCAAACTATTCAAAATACAAGATTGATGTCCAGAATTATGAGATCTGCTTTTGATTTAGATGCATTAGTAATACAACATGCAGAAGATAATGAATTATCAAAAGATGGACAAGTAAATGACGGGATAATCGCAACTAAACTTGGTCTTCAAGGCATACCTGACTACGCAGAAAAAATTATTATCGAAAGAGATTTAACTTTGCTAGAGGATTTCAATTGTAGATATCATATTGCTCAAATATCATCAGAAAAGTCTGTTGAAATAATTAAAAATAGAAAAGAAATTGTAAAATTTACAACTGGTGTTTCAATTAATAATTTATCATTAAACCAAAATGATATAGGAGACTTTCGTACTTTCCTTAAATTATCCCCTCCTCTAAGGACAGAAGAGGACAGATTGTCTCTAATAAAGGGTATAAACCAAAATTTGATAGATGTAATTGTATCAGATCATAAACCTGAAGATGAGGAGTCAAAAAGATTAACATTTTCACAAGCTGCTACAGGTGCCTCTGGTATAGAAACTCTTTTACCACTTGCATTAGAATTATTTCACAATGGATCAATAAAATTAAATAAGATAATTGAGTGTCTGACAAGCAATCCAGCTAAAATTCTAAAAATTAATAAAGGAAATCTTTCTGTAGGAAGTGATGCTGACTTATGTATTGTTGATATATACAAGCCATGGGTAGTTAAAAAAGAAAAAATGATATCAAAATCTAAGAATACTTGTATAGAGGACAAAAAACTACAAGGCAAAGTGTTAAGCACTTTTATTAATGGAGTAGAGTTATTTAAATGCTAAATTTAGAAATTACTTCGATTATTATAATCTCTTATTTGTTTGGTTCTATTCCATTCGGACTTATCTTAACTAAAACTTTTATCGGTAAAGACATAAGAAAAATAGGTTCTGGAAATATTGGAGCAACTAATGTTTTAAGATCTGGAAATAAATTTATAGGATATTTAACATTAGCTCTTGATATTTCAAAAGCTGTAGTGCCTATTTTGTTTATTAATTTTTATTATAATGATCAATTATACTTAGCTTCTTTATCAGTTTTTATAGGTCATGTTTTTCCGGTTTGGCTTAAATTTAAAGGTGGTAAAGGTGTAGCGACTTATGTTGGAATTTTATTTTGTTTAAATTATTTGTCAGGAATAGTGTTTTGTGTAACTTGGTTATTAATTTTTTTTATATTTAAATACTCTTCTTTAAGTTCAATTGTATCAAGTTTTTGTATACCTATTTTTCAATTTTTTTTTATTTCAGATCCCTTTTATTATTTCTACTTTATAATGTTCATAATGATTTTTTATACACATCGGGAAAATATAAAACGCCTAATAAATAAGACAGAATCTAAGACAAAAATTTATTAATTTGACTATCTAGGTCTTTAATGTACTTTTGTTATAATGAATTTAGTCATTGTTGAAAGTCCAGCTAAAGCAAAAACAATAAATAAGTATTTAGGAAAAGATTACACAGTTCTTGCTAGTTACGGTCATATAAGAGATTTGCCATCTAAAAATGGATCTGTAGATCCAGAAAATAAATTTAAAATGATATGGGAAGTAGATAGTTTTTCGAAAAAATATTTAAAAGAAATTACAGATGTTGCAAAAGATTCTGATAAAATTATTTTAGCTACCGACCCTGATCGTGAAGGAGAAGCAATAGCGTGGCATGTTAAAGAATTTTTAGATGAAAAAAAAATACTTAAAGATAAAAAAATTGAAAGAGTAGTATTTAACGAAATCACAAAAAAAGCAGTTATAAATGGTATAGAAAATCCTAGATCGCTTGAAGGTCAACTTGTTGACGCATACATGGCAAGAAGAGCTTTAGATTATTTAGTAGGTTTTAACATTTCACCAATATTATGGACTAAATTACCAGGCTCTAAATCTGCTGGTAGAGTTCAATCAGTAGCCTTAAGATTGTTAACTGAAAGAGAGCATGAAATAGAAGTATTTAATCCAGAAGAATTTTGGACAATAAATGTAAATTTTATTACTTCTTCAAAAAATATTTTAACTTCGTCAATATCTGAATTAAACGGAGAAAAAATTGAAAAATTTAGTTTTAGAAATAAAGAAGATATAAATAATGCTATATCAAAAATTAAAGAAAAAAAATATTTAATTAAAGATATAACTTCAAAAATATATACAAGGAACCCGTCAGGTCCTTTCACAACTTCAACTCTCCAGCAATCTGCTTCAAGTAAATTAGGTTTTGGTGCTTCAAGAACAATGCAAATTGCACAAAGACTCTATCAAGGTATTGAGATAGATGGGGATACCAAAGGTTTAATAACTTATATGAGGACCGATGGTACCAATATATCTAAAGAAGCTATTCCATTATTTAGAAAATATATAGAGAAAAATTATGGTAACGATTATCTTCCTGAACAAGCTAATAATTATTCTGGTAAAAAAGCAAAAAATGCACAAGAAGCGCATGAAGCAATCAGACCAACGGAAATAAAAAATTCACCTGAAGGTATAAAAAAATATTTAAGTACAGATCAGTATAAATTATATGATCTTATTTGGTCGAGAGCTCTATCATCTCAAATGCAACCAGCTAAATTTGATAGAAAAACTATATTAATTACCTCAGAAGATGGAAAGAACATATTAAAATCTAGTGGTTCAACTATAAAATTTGATGGGTTTTTAAAACTTCAAAAAATTGATGAAAATGATGATGAAAAAATATTACCTGAAGTATCTAAAGGACCAATCGAAATAAAAGAATTTAATGATGAGCAACATTTTACACAACCACCCCCACGTTTTTCAGAAGCAAGTTTAGTTAAAAAATTAGAAGAATTAGGAATTGGTCGTCCCTCAACATATGCAAGTATAATCTCTGTTATATCTAATAGAGGATATGCTGATATAGTAAATAAGAGATTTTTTCCAACTGATAGAGGAAAATTACTATCTGCCTTCTTGGAGAAACTTTTTTCCAGATATGTTGACTATGATTTTACTGCAAAACTTGAAGATCAATTAGACGATATTACATCAGGGAAAGAAAACTGGATAAAAGTTTTAGATCAATTTTGGAAAGATTTTAACGAAAATGTCTCTAATGTTAAAGAGAAAAGGACTAGAGAAGTTTTAGATTTACTTAATGATAGTTTAGGAAGTTTAATTTTTGACAAAAATAGTAATGGTAAGGTGGATAGAAGCTGTAAATTATATAATAAAGATTGTAAGTTTTCAGTTGAAGGAACATTAAGCTTAAAAAATAGCTTTAGAGGCGGCGCATTTATTGGTTGTTCTAATTACCCAGACTGTAAATATACAAGACCATTATCAAAAGCAAAAGCTGCTGCTCAAGCAAATCTGTCGGAACCTAAATTAATAGGAAAAAATGATGTCGGTAAGGATATTTATTTAAAAAATGGAAGATTTGGACCTTATTTACAATACGAACTAAGCAATGAAGAATTAGAAAATATTAATAAACCGAAAACTAAAACAAAAAAGAAAAAGAAAGAAGAAAGTAACTTTAAAAATGTTTCTATTCCAAAAGGTTTAGATATAGAAAATGTTGATTTAGAAAAAGCAAAATATTTATGTTCACTTCCTAAAATAATAGGTAAACATCCAGATTTAGATAAAGACATTACAATTAATGTCGGACGATTTGGTCCATATTTAAAATGTGATAATAAATCTGCAAGATTAGAAAGTATCGATGAATTATTTAACATAGGATTAAATAGAGCGATAACTTTAATATCAGAAGCTAAACCAGGAAGAATTTCATCCTCAATAATAAAAGATTTAGGTGAGCATCCAGAAGACAAAAAACCAGTTAGAATTATGAAAGGTCAGTACGGTCCTTACATTAAATACAAATCATTAAATGCTACAATTCCTGAAGAGAAAGATCCGGCTGAACTTACAATGGAAGAGGCATTGATTTTGATTGAGAAAAGAAAAGAATACGATAGAAGTAAAAAGAAAAAAAATAAATGAGTGCTGATAAAAGATTAAAAGAAAATAACATTGTTTTACCTGAAGCACCAGCGCCAGTAGGATCATACCTAGCAAGTAAAATTGTTGGAAAATTATTATATATTTCAGGACAAATTTCTATGAACTCAAAAGGTGAGTTAATAAAAGGTAAGTTAGGTAAAGATTTAAATACAGAAGAGGGATATAAAGCAGCAGAAAGATGTGCCCTAAGTATTTTAGCTCAAGCAAAGAAAATATTATCTGGAGATCTAGATAAAATAAAATCTTGTGTAAAAATAGTTGGTTTTGTTAATTCAACAAATGATTTTATAGAACAACCAAAAGTAATTAATGGCGCGTCTGATATGTTGGTGAAGATTCTTGAAGATAAAGGTATGCATACTAGAGCGGCAGTTAGTGTTAATAGCTTACCGTTAGGTGTTGCAGTCGAGATTGATGCAATTTTTGAGATAAAATAACTATCTTCCTATACCAAAATAGTTAATACCTTTTTTTTTCATTGATTTCGGAGAATATAGATTACGCATATCAAATACCTTAAAATTGTTCTTTTTAATTAATTTTTTGAAATTTAAAGTTTTAAATTCATTCCATTCAGTGTGAAGTATTATTAAATCCGATCTAAAGCATGCATGAGATACATTTTTACAATATTTAACTTTTTTAAATTTCTTAAATTCATTTTTTTTACCTGACGGATCAAAATAATTGATAATAGCTCCTTTTTTTAATAATTTTGGTATCATATATAAACTTGATGCTTCTCTCATATCGTCAGTGTTAGGTTTAAAGGTAACTCCTAAAAAAGTTATTAATTTATTTTTTAGACTATTATTTAAAATTTTGTATACTTTTTCTGTTAATAATTTTTTTCTATCTTCATTTGATTTAATTACAGCTTTTATAATTGATAAATTTGATTTAAACTTATTTGAGGTATCTATTATTGCTCTAGTATCTTTAGGAAAACAAGAACCGCCATATGCTGGGCCTGCTCTTAAAAATCTGCCCCCTATTCGTTGATCTGAGCCCATACCTTGAGAAATTTCTTTAATATCAACATTTGTTTTTTCACAAAGATTTGCTAATTCATTGATATAGGATATCTTTGTAGCTAGAAAAGCATTTGATGCATATTTAACTAGTTCAGCTCCACGCCTTGAAGTTCTAAAATATCTGCTTGTCTTTTTAACTATGGGTAAATAAAGGTTTTTAAGATATTTATTTGCCTTATTACTATCAGTTCCGACTACAACTCTATCAGGGCTCAAAAAATCTCTTATTGCTTCACCCTCTCTTAAAAATTCAGGATTAGAAACAACATCTACCAATTTTTTTCTTTTTTGTTTTATCAAAATTTTTTCAATTTTATCACCAGTAGTGACAGGTACTGTAGACTTTGTGACAACAACTTTGTATTTTTTTATGAATTTTTTTAAATTATTGGTAACATTAAAAACATATTTCAAATCAGCTGAGTTACTATTTTTTTTAGTAGGAGTACCAACACAAATAAATATAACATCAGAGTTTTCTACTGCCTCTTTTAAATTATTTGTAAAAATTAATCTTTTTTGTTTATAATTACGTTTTAAAATTTCCTCCAGACCTGGTTCATATATTGGGAGTATTCCTTTATTAAGTGCATTAATTTTTTCAATATCATTATCTACACAATAAACAGTATTTCCTAGATCTGAAAAACAAACTCCACTAACCAAGCCAACATAGCCTGTTCCTATCATGCATAATTTCATAACTTTGATATTTCTATTCCTGATTTAATATAACCGGACATACTCCCGCAATCTAAATATTTTCCACGAAATTTATGTCCAATGAATTTATCACCTTCGTTTATCAATTTTTTGATTGCATCGGTAATATGAATTTCACCGCCTTTACCTGGTTTAAGATTTTTTAGTTTAGAAAATATTTTTTTTGGGAGGATATATCTACCTATTACAGCATTTGTTGAAGGTGCATTTTTGATAGTTGGTTTTTCAATAACATCCTTAATAAAAAAATTATTCTTATTAAGTTTTTTAGATAATGAATATATGCCCCATCTACTTACATTATTTTTTTTAACTTTCATACTTGCCATCACAGAACATTTATTTTTTATACTTATGTTAATCATATCTTTTGAACAATTATTTTTTACGATTAAATCATCTGGTAACAACATTAAAAAATATTTATCTTTTATAAATTTTTTTGTTTTAAGTACAGCATCCCCAGTACCCAAAGGTTTATTTTGATATACAAATTTTATCATCTTTTTATATTTTAGGATTTTTCTATACTCGTTAATTATTCTTTTATCTCTCTTTTTTTTTATAATCTTTTTATAAAAACTATCCTTATAAAAATAATCTTTTATCATCATTTTTTTTTTGGAGATTATAAATACTACTTCTTTAATTCCAGCATCAATGCATTCATCTAGTATATATTCAATGCCAGCTTTACCGTTCATTGGTAACAATTCTTTTGCAAAAACGCTAGTTAATGGCAGTAGTCTTGTGCCAAGGCCTGCCAAAGGTATTATTGCTTGTCTAATCATAAATAACTATTATTAGTGAAGTACCATAAATGATTATTTTTAAAAGCATTAATAAACTTAACAAAGAAGTTAATTTTAAGGCAGATATTGGTTTTGTCCCAACCATGGGGGCATTGCACCAAGGACACGTGAGTTTGATAAAGAAATCACAAAAAAAATGCAAAAAAACATTAGTTAGTATATTTGTCAACCCTTCACAATTTAATAATAAAGAAGATTATAAAAAATACCCAAAAAATATTAAAAAAGATCTTAAATTGTTAAAAAATCTTAAAGTAGACTATGTTTTAGTGCCTGCTGTTAAAGATGTATATGGATATAAGAGTAAAAAAAAATTTAAAATTAGCAAATCAAATAAAATATTATGTGCCAAATATAGACCTGGTCATTTTGAAGGAGTTTTAGGAGTAATAGATCAATTTATCAAAAAATTAGAAATAAATAAAATATTTTTAGGTGAAAAAGACTATCAACAATACATACTTATTAGAGATTTTTTAAAAAAAAAATCAAATGTAAAAACCATATTGTGCAAAACAATTAGAATGAAGAATGGACTTGCTTATTCATCAAGAAATAGATTATTAAATCAAAAATCTATAAAAGGATCTGCTTTGCTTATTTCAAAATTAAAAAAATTATTTATTTGGTTAAAAAAAGATTTAAATAATAAATTTATAATAAATGATTTCATAAATAAAAATAAAGAATTTAATATTGAATATTTAGAATTAAGAAATAAAAAAAACTTAAGTAAAAAAATAAGTAAAAAAAATGTAAAAATTTTTATTGCTTTCTATATTCAAGGAATAAGGTTAATAGATAACTTTTAACTATAAAAAAAATAAGCACCTATTCCTAAAAAAGAAAGAAAACCAATAACATCTGTAATTGTTGTTACAAAAACACTTGATGCTATTGCAGGGTCTATATTAAATTTTTTAAGTGTAACTGGTATTAAAATTCCAAATAAACCAGCAACAATCATATTTAAGATCATAGATACAGAAATAATTATAGATAATACATAATCTTTAAACCATAACTGTACAATTAACGCACTGATAATTGCGAAAATTATTCCATTAAGAACTCCAATATTAAATTCTTTTAAAACAATCTTTAAAAAATTACTATCTGTTAAGTCGTTCGTAGCAATACCTCTTATTGTTACAGCTAAAGTTTGCATACCTGCATTACCACCCATTGAGGCAACTATTGGCATCAAAAATGCTAATGCAACCATTTGTTCAATAGTTGCACCAAATTTACTAATTACCCATGTTGCGAGAAAAGCAGTAAATAAATTTAGTAATAGCCAATTAAAACGTCTTTGTGTTTTTTTAATTACTCCATCCGTAATCTCTTCATCGCCTACCCCTGCTAATCTTAAAGTATCTTCTTCTGCTTCCTCTTTTAAAACAGTTAATATATCATCACTTGTAATCATGCCTACTAATTTGCCGTTTTTATCTATAACAGCAGCAGAATTTAAGTTATAGTTTTCAAATAACCTTCCAACTTCTTCTTTGTCCATTTCTACTGGTATTGTAACTTGAGACTTAAGCATTATGTTAATCATTTTTGTTTCTCTTGAAGTTCTTAAAACTTTAGATGAAGGAACAGTTCCGAGTGGTTTAAATTCACTGTCTATTATATAGATTTCTAAAAATTGATCTGGTAAATCTTTGTTCTCTCTAAGATAATCAATTGTTTGACCTACAGACCAATTACTAGGAATAGCTGTGAATTCTCTTTGCATAATCCTAGCAGCAGTATCTTCGGGATAACTTAAACTTTCTAATAGTACAAACCTATCTTTAGGCGGGAGAGAAGACAAAATTTGATTTTTATTTTCTTCTTCAATATTTTCTAGTATTTTAATAGCATCATCTGATTCTAAATTTTTTAATATAAAAACAACCGATTCAGAGGACAACATTTTTACTATTTCGGATTGAATATTTTCGTTTAATTCAACAAATATTTCTGGGTTAATGTTAAAATTATTTAACTTAATTAAATTTTCACGATCATTTTGGTTTAAATGTTCAATTATATCAGCAGCATCAGCAGGATGCATTTCCTTGAATGAATTTGAGAGAAAATCGACATCATTATTTTGAATTTTTTCTACGATAACTTTTATATATTCTTTATTAAATTCAAAATTTACTTTTTTATCTTTGTTTTTTTTTAAAGTGGACATTTTTTTACTATTTAAAAATTTATTAGAACTATTAATGCAAAATACATATAATACAATTTTTAAATGGATATAGAGATCAAAAAATCAATAAAACCAGTAAATTATAAATTGGCTATTAATATATTAGAAAAAAGAGTTCATAATTTAGCACTAAATAATGGAAGAGAGCTCATATGGTTTTTAGAACATAAATCTATTTTTACAGCAGGAACAAATTATAAAGAAAATGAGATTATTGAAAAATCTATAAAAATTTTAAAAACAAACAGAGGTGGAAAAATAACCTGGCATGGACCAGGACAGATTATTTGTTATATGGTAATAAATCTAAATAAAAGAAAAAAAGATATTAGGAAATTTATATCGGCAATAGAAGAAAGTATTATCAATACTTTAGATGAATTTGATATTAAATCTTTCAATGATAGAAAAAATGTAGGTATATGGACAAATCATAATAATGAAATAAAAAAAATTGCAGCTATAGGAATTAGAGTAAAGAAATGGATTGCATTTCATGGATTTTCTATAAATTATTCAAACAGTTTGGAAGAATATAAAAAAATTATTCCATGTGGAATAAATGATAAAGGTATTATAAACATAAACAACATTAAAAAAGTAAGTAAAGAACAAATTTTAAAAAAATTAAAAAAAAATTTATTAATTAATTTAGATTATTAATCTTTTTTTATTTAAATAGTTATTAAAATAATCAGGGAGTTTAGCTTTAAAATTAAATTTTTTATTATTTATTAAAAATTTTATCTTGTAGGAATGAAGCATTAATTTTTTTTGATCTTTACTTTTAGATTTAACAATATTGTATTTGCTATCACCAACTATAGGACACCCCATAAACGAAAGTTGTTTTCTTAATTGATGTTTTCTGCCAGTAATTGGCTTTAGTTCAAGGAAACTGAAAAAATTATTTGAGCTAATAACATTATAATTAGTAATTGCAAGTTCTGAAATTTTTTTATCTTTTACATATTTAACTAAATTACCTCTTATTTCACCTTTTTTGTTTTTAAATATACCATGACAAATAGCTAGATATGTTTTATGAACTTTTCTCAACCTAAACAATGACGTTAATAATTTAGCGCTATTATAATTTTTGGCTATTATCATTACACCTGATGTTTCCTTATCTAAGCGATGAACTGAATATGGTTTAGTATCTTTAAATAAATTACTGTTAGAAAAAATATCTATTAAATTATCTTTGGATTTAGTGCCACCTTGCACAGAAATGCCAGCTTTTTTATTTATAACTATAAACTCATCATTATCGTCAATTAATGATTTCTCATTTTCATTTAAGCTTTTTTTAGAAGGAGTATACTTGATTGTTTTTGTTTTATTGAATTCATAATCGAAATTATAAAAACTTATTTCATCTCCAATTTTTAATTTGTATGATGAGTTTGTTTTTTTTTTATTCAACTTAATTTTTCCTTTTCTTATAGATTTTTCTAGTAATGATTGGGGATATTTACCTATATTATTCTTAATCCATCTATCCAATCGCATAGTGGCATGAATTGGTTTTATTTTATAAGACCTATTCATTTATCTTAAATTAATTATGCAGGTATTTGTTTTTTATTCTTTTCTTCTGTTTTGAGGTCTTCTTTTTTCTTCTTTTTGAATTTTCTTTTTGCCTCAACATCTCTATCTACAAATTCAATAACTGCCATAGGTGAATTATCTCCATATCTATATCCGGCTTTAACTATTCTTGTATAGCCGCCAGCTCTTTTCTGATATCTTTTAGATAAAGTGTTTAGGATTTTATTAGCATTTGTTTTATCTTGCAATTTTGAGATTAAAACTCTGGTATTTGTTAAATTCTTTTTTTTTCCTAAAGTTATTAATTTTTCTGCTTGAGGTTTTATAAGCTTGGCCTTTGGTAAAGTTGTTATAATTTGCTCGTATTTTATTAGAGAATTAAGCATATTTTTAATTAATGCTTTTCTGTGTTCGGATGTTCTATTTAATTTTTTATATCCAAGTTTATGTCTCATTAAATGCTTTCCTCTAATTTCTTAGATAATTCAGCTATATTGTCAGGTGGCCAATTAGGTATTTCCATGCCCAAGTATAACGACATTCCATTTAGGATTTCTTTGATTTCATTTAGAGATTTCCTTCCAAAATTTGGTGTTCTTAACATTTCACCTTCAGATTTTTGAACCAAATCACCAATATAAATAATATTATCATTTTTTAAACAATTCATAGATCTTACAGAAAGTTCTAACTCATCTACTTTTCTTAAGAGATTTCTATTAAACTCAGGTTCTTTTGGTGACTCTGTTATCGCAACTTCCTGTGGTTCATCAAAATTTACAAACATTGAAAGTTGATCTTGAAAAATTCTTGCTGAATAAGCTAAAGCATCTTCTGCAGATATAGAACCGTTCGTCTCTACCTCCATAGTAAGTTTATCATAGTCAAGTGCTTTACCTTCTCTTGCTGTGCTTACTGAGTATGAAACTTTTTTTACAGGACTAAATAATGAATCTATGGGTATAAGTCCCAAGGGTGGTTCCTCTGGTTTGTTTAAATCTGCTGATACATAGCCTTTACCGCTGCCAACAGTCATTTCCATATGAAATGTGGTATTTTCATCCAAGTTACAAATTACTAAATCAGGATTTAATATTTCGATTTCATTGACTGGTGTAATATTTGAAGCTTTTATTATACCAGGTCCTTTAGCATCTAAAATTAATTTTTTTGAGCCCTCAGAATTACTTTTTAAAGCAAGTGATTTTACATTCAAAACTATATCAGTAACATCTTCTCTTACACCCTTTATTGAAGTGAATTCATGTAGAACACCGTCTATCTGTATTGCAGTTACAGCAGTACCTCTTATAGATGAGAGCAATATTCTTCTCAAAGAATTTCCTAAAGTCAAACCGTAACCTTTTTCCAAAGGTTCTGCTACTATCTTTGCATATGATTTGTCTTCACTTAAATTTACATCTAGTTTTCCTGGTTTAATTAATGATTTCCAATTTTTGACGTTTATCTCAGTATTTTCCATTAAACTCTCCTTTTTTTTGGTGGTCTTGTCCCATTGTGTGGCATTGGTGTAGTGTCTTTGATTGATAAAATTTTAAACCCTCTAGCCTGTAATGCTCTTAGTGCCGTCTCCCTCCCAGAACCAGGTCCTTTGATTTCTACTGTCAAAGTTTTCATCCCATATTCTAAAGCTTTAGTTGCTGCGGTATCAGCAGCAATTTGAGCAGCATATGGTGTAGATTTTCTTGATCCTTTAAAACCTTTTTGACCTGCCGAAGACCAAGATATGATATTGCCTTGGGTGTCTGCAATTGAGACTATTGTATTATTAAAAGTAGATTGAACGTAAGCAATTCCACTAGGTATATTTTTCTTAATTTTTTTTTTTTTTGAGTAAGAACTTTTCTTTATTATTTTTTGTTCTTTGCCATCATTTTTATTTTCAATTTCTTTCTTAGCCATATATTATTTCTTTAAAGGTGTTAATTTTTTTCCAGCAATTGCGATTGCTTTACCTTTTCTAGTTCTAGCATTACATCTTGTTCTTTGCCCCCTTACAGGTAATTTTTTTTTATGTCTTGAGCCCCTGTAACATGCTAAATCAATTAATCTCTTAATGCTTATAGATGTGTCTCTTCTAAGATCACCTTCCACTGTAAAATGTTTATCAATATATTCTCTAATTTTTAGTATTTGATCGTCTGTGAGTTGATTTACTCTTGTAGGCTTAGCTATGTCTAAATCTTTACAAATTTGTTTTGAAAACTTATCTCCAATTCCATAGATATATGTTAGCCCTATCTGGACAATTTTATTTTGCGGAATATTTACACCAGCGATACGAGCCATAATTATGAGATAAAATCTAGCCTTTTATATAAGAAGTTACTTCAATGTCAACTTTTAAACCTTTAAAATACTGTTGATTTTATTAGTAATTTCAATAATTTTTAGTCCTCCATCTATTTCATTAAAATTAGATTTGTTTGAATAATAACTTAGAACAGGTTTGGTAGTCTCCATATAAGTATCGTATCTTTTAAGAATTGTATTTAAATCATCGTCTGACCTTTTCTCAATCATTTTTCTTTTTTCAATTCTTTTTATAATTGTGTCTTTATCGACATTTAAAAAAAAAACAAAATCTATTTTTTGATCAGATTTATATAGCAATTTGTCCAAATTTTTTGCTTGATCGAGAGTTCTTGGGTAACCATCAAAAATAAGTCTACCCTTTTTTTTTGGATTAAAAATGACATTTTCCATTAATTTATTTACTATTTTATCATCCACAAATTTACCTTCATTCATATAAGTTATTATCTTTTTGCCGATTTCAGTTTCTTTTTTAATTTCATCTCTTAACATGTCACCTGTGGAAACTTGAAAATTATTTAATTTTTTTTCTAAATATTTCGACTGGGTACCTTTTCCTGCACCTGGTGGACCAAATAATATGATATTCACTTTTATCTGCCAAATTTTGTTTTTTTGATTAATTGCTCGTATTGAGCGCTCATTAACCTTGTTTGAATTTGGGTAACTGTATCAATAGCAACTACGACAACAATTAAAATTGATGCGCCACCTAAATAAAAAGGAATAGGATATTTAGAAATTAAAAATTCAGGCATTAAACAAACTAAAGTTAAATACAAAGCGCCTATTGTGGTCAATCTTGTTAGGATTTTATCAATATATATTGCAGTACTTTCACCGGGTCTTATACCTGGAACAAAACCTCCATATTTTCTTAAATTTTCTGCAGTCTCAACTGGATTAAATGTTATTGAAGTATAAAAAAAAGTAAAAAAAATAATTCCAGCAGCATATAACAACATATACAAAGGTTGTCCTTGCGTGAAGTAAGATGCAAATGATGTAACAGTTTCATTTGAAGAAAAATTAAAATTAGACATTGTAACTGGCAATAATAGCAGTGCAGATGCGAAAATTGCAGGTATAACACCAGCAGTATTAATTTTTAAAGGTAAATGTGAAGACTCTCCTCCATACATTTTGTTTCCCATCTGTCTTTTAGGATAATTAATTAATATTTTTCGTAAGGCTCTTTCCATAAATACTACAAACATGATAGTAGCTATTAACAATAAAAAAATAAATATTATCATTATTGTTGAAATTGCTCCTGTTCTACCTAATTCAAAAGTTGTAACTAATGCTCTTGGTATTTCAGCAACAATACCTGAGAATATAATTAAAGATATTCCGTTACCGATACCTCTTTGAGTAATTTGCTCACCTAACCACATCAAAAAAACTGTTCCAGCAACTATTGTTGTAACAGTTGAAACTTTGAAAAAAATTCCAGGATTAATAACTAAACCTGATGATGCCTCTAAACCAACAGAGAGACCATATCCTTGAACAGTGGCAAGTAAAACGGTTCCATATCTTGTTATTTGAGTAATTTTTTTTCTACCAATCTCACCTTGGCTTTTTAAACTCTTAAAATAATCAGAAACTCCAGTTAATAATTGCACTATTATGGCAGATGATATGTAAGGCATAATTCCCAGTGCAAATATAGCCATTCGACTAACAGCACCCCCAGCGAAAACATTGAACATTCCTAATAGACCTTTTTGGTTTCCTTCCATCATAATTTTTAATTGTTCTGGATCAATTCCAGGTAATGGAACGAATGTACCAAATCTATATATGGCTAAAATAAATATCGTGAATAATATACGATTTTTTAAATCTCCTGATTGGGCAATAGAACTCATATAAAATTTATTTGTTAATAATTTTGATACTTGAGCCTGATTTTTCTAACTTAGCTTTTGCGGAGCTAGATAAAAAATTTACCTCTATGTTTAGTTTTTCTTTAATCTCACCTTTTCCAAGGACTTTTAGTTTTTTATATTTTTTTTTGACTATATTAAGTTTCTTTAAAAGGGCTAAATCAATTTTATCAGTTAATTTTAATTTTTTTGACTGAATAAAAGATTGAATTTCTGAAAGATTTAATGAGCCTACTTCCTTTTTTCCAATAATCTTAAAACCCCTTTTAGGGAGTCTTCTAAATAATGGCATTTGTCCTCCCTCAAAGCTTTTTATAGCTACACCTGATCTTGATTTTTGGCCCTTTATACCTCTACCAGAGGTTTTTCCTTTACCAGACCCTATGCCTCTGCCAACTCTTAATTTCTTTTGTTTAATTTTTCTTAAATTATTTAACATTTAACCTCTTTTTTCTATTATTTCTGCAATTTTTTTGTTTCTTATAATCGAAATTTGTTTTGGTGAATTTTGTTTTTTTAATGCCTTCAGACAGGCTCTAATTACGTTATGTGGGTTTGCAGTTCCAAGTGACTTCGCTACAACATCCCTAATTCCAAGCACCTCACAAACTGCTCTGACAGGTCCGCCTGCAATTATACCTGTACCTTTAGGAGCCGCACGCATTTTAATTTTACCTGCACCATCTTTACCAAATATATCGTGATGTATTGTTCTTCCCTCTCTTAACGGGATTTGTATTAAATTTCTTCTAGCTAATTCATTAGCTTTTTTTATAGCGTCTGGAACTTGTTTAGCTTTAGCATGAGCAATACCAATTTTCCCATTTTGATTTCCAACAACTACTAGAGCTGAAAAACCAAATCTACGGCCTCCTTTGACAACTTTGGTTATTCTGTTTACGTGTACCAGTTTTTCTATAAAATCATCTTTTTGCATTTAAAATTCCATTCCATTCTTTCTTAAAGTTTCAGCGAATTCTTTGACTCTACCATGATATTTAAACTTACCTCTATCAAAATAAATTTTCTTTATATTTTTTTCTAAAGCTTTTTTAGCTAATTTTTCTGCAACAATTTTTGAAGTTGCGATTTTATTACTTTTAGGTCCATTTTTAATATCTTTTTCTATAGATGAAGCTGACAATAAAGTTTTGTTATTTGTATCATCTATTATCTGTGCTGAAAAATTTTTTAAGCTTCTTGAAACGCTAAGTCTATATCTGTCTTTAGCGGCATTTTTCTTGAGTTTATTTCTAATTCTAAATTTTTTTCTTTGTGTTGTATCTAATTTCATTATTTTTTCTTTCCTTCTTTTTTCAAAATATATTGGCCTTTTTCTCTTATGCCTTTACCTTTATAAGGTTCAGGTGGTCTAAATGATTTTATTTGTGATGCTACCATGCCTACTTTTTGTTTATCAACACCACTTATTTTTATAATAGTCTGTTTTTCTACTGCAATTTTTATATCACTAGGAATATCAAAATTAATATCATGACTAAAACCGAGCTGAAGATTTAATTGACTACCCTTTAGAGCTGCTCTATATCCAACTCCACTCAATTCAAGTATCTTTTCAAATCCTACACTTGAACCTATAATTGCATTATTAATTAAACTTCTATTCATCCCCCAAAGTCTTTTGGTTGTATCATCAATCTTTTTCGGTTTTATTGAAATATCTTTTCCATCATTAACCTCTAAATCGAATATATCTAAATTAATTTTAATAGATTGCTTTCCCAATGGTCCTTCTATATTTATATCTGAACCTGATAGAATAACTTTTACTTTTTCAGGTATAGCAATATTTATTTTTCCAATCTTTGACATTAAAATACCTTACAAATTATCTCTCCACCAATTTTTTGCTTTCTCGCTTCGATATCAGTCATAACACCCTTAGGCGTTGACACTATAGCAATACCAAGTCCATTATTTATTTTTGGCAGACTTTCAGCGCTAGAAAATATTCTTCTTCCTGGTCTTGAAACTCTTTCTATTACAGAAATAACTGGAGATCCTGAGTTATATTTTAGATCTATAGTTAAAATATTTTTATTATTATTATTTTCAACATTAAAACTGTTTATATATCCCTCATTTTTTAAAACATCTGCAATTTTTGTTTTAAAATTGGATGAAGGCATCTCAACTTTTTTATGGTTTCTCATTTGAGAATTTTTTATTCTAGCTAACATATCTCCAATTGGGTCACTTAAAGTCATAAAATATCCTTTCTACCAGCTCGATTTAACCATTCCTGGAATTTTACCCTGAAGACCTAACTGTCTAAGAGCAATTCTTGAAATTTTTAATTTTCTATAAACACCATGAGGTCGTCCAGTAATCTGACACCTATTTCTAACTCTATTTTTTGCTGAATTTCTCGGTAATTTTGATAGTTTTTGTTGCGCTTTAAATCTTTCTTCAAGAGACAATTTCTTATTCATAATAATTTTTTTTAATTTTTCTCTTTTTTTAAAAAACTTCTCAGAAAGTTTAATTCTTCTGTTGTTTTTATTTACTGAACTAAGTTTTGCCATTAATTTCTCCTTTCAGCTTTAAATGGAAAGTTGAATTTTTTTAATAATTCTAAGCTATGTTCATTTGACATTGATTTAATAACAATTGTAATGTCAAGTCCTCTTATTTTGTCTACTTTATCAAAATTAACTTCTGGAAAAATTATATGTTCTTTTACACCAAATGTATAATTTCCAAATCTATCAAAACTATTGGATGATAATCCTCTAAAGTCTTTAATACGTGGTAAAGCAATATTTACTAACCTGTCAATAAATTCATACATTTTATTTTTTCTCAAAGTCACTTTTAAACCGGCTTTAGTATTTTTTCTTGTTTTAAAATTTGAAATAGATTTTTTAAATTTAGTTATAACAGGCTTTTGTCCGGTAATTTTAGATAAATCTTCTTCACAAGATTTTATGATTTTATTATCATTACCATCTATACCAAGGCCCATATTTATTACAATTTTCTCCAATTCAGGAGACATATTAAGGTTTTTAAAACCATACTTTTCTTTAAGTAAATTTTTGATTTCATTTTTATAAAGTTCTTTTAATCTAGGTATCATTTTTATTTACTAGCTTCCTTTTTTTTCTCTTTTTTTAAAATAGCAACATTTGAAATATGAATAAAATTTTCTTTTTCAAAAATACCACCCTTTTTTTCTTTTGTTGTTTTGACGTGTTTTTTTATTATATTAGAACCTTTAACTTTGATTCTGTTATTGTTCCTATCAACTTCAATTACTTCACCAGTTTTGTTTTTATCTTTACCGGTTAAAATTTTTACGTTAGATCCTTTTTTAATCATTATATTACCTCCGGTGCCAATGATATTATCTTCATTTGCCCTCTACCACGCAACTCTCTTGTTACTGGTCCAAATATTCTTGTGCCTATTGGTTCTCCTTTGTCATCAGTCAAAACAGCTGCATTATTATCAAACTTCACTTTTGATCCATCATCTCTATGAATTCCCTTTTTAACTCTTACTACTACAGCTTTATGCACTGAACCTTTTTTAACCTTCCCTTTCGGAATTGCTTCTTTAACCGCAACCACAATGGTATCACCAATGCTTGCATATCTTCTCTTTGAGCCTCCTAGAACTTTAATACATTCAATTCTTTTAGCACCAGTATTATCTGCAACGTTTAATTCTGTCTGGACTTGTATCACTTGCTATCCTCCATAACTTGAAATTTTTTAGTTTTTGAATAGGGCTTGCATTCTATTATTTTTACTTTGTCTCCATTTTTAAACTTGTTATTCTCATCATGAGCACTAAATTTTTTTTTCACTTTTATTACTTTTTTAAATAATGGATGTTGATACTTTCGCTCAACCATAACTGTAATTGTTTTGTTTGGTTTATCACTTACTACAATACCGCTTAAAATTTTTTTAGGCATTTTTTTTACTTTCTATAAAGGTTAATAATTTTGCTATTGTTTTCTTTAATTGATTAAATTTAGATGTATTAGTAAGTTGACCATTTACTTTTTGAAATCTCAAATTAAAAAGATCTTTTTTACTTTTTTCTAAATCTTTTTTAGCTTTATCTAATGTTAGTTTTTTAAATTCACTTTTTTTCATCAAGAAAATCTCCTAATAAATTTAGTTTTAATAGGTAATTTTGCTGAAGCTTTGTACAAAGCCTCTTTTGCAATTTGCTCTGAAACGCCGTCAACTTCAAATAATATTCTTCCTGGTTTTACTCTACAAGCCCAAAATTCTGGAGACCCTTTTCCCTTACCCATTCTAACCTCTGTGGGTTTTTTAGATACTGGTATATTTGGAAAAACTCTTGTCCAAACTCTTCCCTGTCTTTTCATATGTCTTGTTAGCGCAACTCTAGCTGCCTCTATTTGTTTTGAAATTACCCTTTCAGGCTGTAAAGCTTTTAAACCAAATGAGCCATAATTCATTTTATTACATCTTGAGGCATGTCCATGAATTCTACCTTTGTGCGCTTTTCTAAATTTTGTTCTTGTTGGTTGTAACATAATTATTTTTTGTTTGTTTCTTGACTAAATTCTTTTGAAAAAATTTCTCCTTTATAAATCCATACTTTTATACCTATAATACCATAAGTCGTTAAGGCTTCAGACTCAGCATAATCAATGTCTGCTCTCAATGTGTGTGAAGGAATACTACCCTCTCTTAACCATTCAGTTCTTGCGATTTCATTTCCACCTAGCCTTCCACTAACAGAAACTTTTATGCCCTTTGCCCCAAGTCTTAAAGCGGACTGCATGGCTCTTTTCATTGCTCTTCTATATGATACTCTTTTTACTAGTTGTTGAGCTATATTCTCTGCAACTAGAAAACTATTTGTTTCAGGTTTTTTGACTTCTTTAATATTTAAATTCACTTCATTAGCAGTTAAGCCTGATAGTTTATTTTTAATTTTTTCAATATCGCTTCCTTTTTTTCCAATAACAAACCCAGGTCTTGAGGTATAAATAGTCACAAAACATTTTTTTGAAGTTCGTTCGATCATTACTTTAGATACACCAGAATTAATTACATTTTTTTTTATATAATCTCTAATTTTAAAATCTTCGATTAAAAATTTTCCAAAATCTTTTTTCTTAGCATACCAAACAGAGTCCCATCCTCTGTTGACTCCAAGTCTATACCCGACTGGATTAACTTTTTGTCCCATGTTTCTCCTTTTTATCCTGTTTTGTTTCTGATAAAATAATTGTCAAATTTGAATATGGTTTAATTATAGGAGCTGCTCTACCCTTAGCTCTCGGTCTAAATCTTTTCATTATAATTTGTTTTCCACAGTAGGCTTCTTTGATTACAAGTTTGTCAATATCATATTGATAATTATTTTCGGCATTAGCAATTGCAGATGCAAGTGTTTTTTTAACGTCACCGCAAATTCTTTTATTTGAAAACTCAAGATCTCTTAAAGCAAAATCAACTTTTTTGCCGACAAGTGCTTTTAAAATGGGTTTTAGTTTTCTTGTGCTTGATCTAACGTTCTTATTTACAGATCTTACTAAATTCAATTCGTTATTTTTCTTAATCTTGCTCATATATAATTGTTATTTTTTATCCTTAGTCGGTTCCTCTTTTGCCTTTTTATCTGCAGGAGTGTGTCCAAAAAATTGTCTTGTTGGAGCAAACTCTCCAAATTTATGACCAACCATATCCTCTGAGATTGTTAGTGGAATAAATTTTTTTCCATTATATATCAAGAAACTCAGTCCTATAAAATCTGGGATAATGGTTGATTTTCTTGACCATGTTTTTATTGGTTTTTTATTAGTTTCATTTTTTTGCTTTTCAGCTTTTTTAATTAAACTTTCTTCAACAAATGGACCTTTCCAAACTGACCTTGCCATAAACTATCCCTTCTTCTTATTCCTTCTTCTAATTATAAATTTATCCGTTCTTTTATTGTCTCTAGTTTTTAAACCTTTGGCAGATTGACCAGTTCTTGAAACTGGATGTCTACCACCAGCAGATTTACCTTCACCACCACCATGAGGATGATCAACCGGGTTCATGACTACACCTCTTGTGTGTGGTCTTCTTCCGAGCCATCTTGATCTTCCAGCTTTACCAATTTTAATATTTTTTTGATCAGGGTTTGAGAGAACCCCAATTGTAGCTAACGATCTAGAGTCAATTTTTCTTATTTCACCGGAGGTCATTTTGATAATAGAATAATTTCCATCTGTTCCTGAAATTGAAACCGAGGTACCAGCTGATCTTGCAATTTTTCCACCACCACCTGGATTAATTTCTACATTGTGAATATCTATGCCAACAGGTATCTCAGATAATGGCAAACAGTTTCCAACTTTTATCTCTGAGTCACCACCATTTGAGACCTTGTCTCCAATTTTTATTCCTTGCGGTGCTAAATAATAATATTTTTCACCATCTTCGAATTTAACTAACATAATATGACACGACCTGTTAGGATCATATTCAATTCTTTCAACTTCTGCCTGTGACCCTTTCTTTTTTCTATAAAAATCTATTAATCTATATTTTTGTTTATGACCACCACCTATATTTCTTGCTGTAATCCTTCCTTGATTATTTCTTCCACTTGATGAGTATTTTATGGATGTAAGTGGTTTGTAAGGTTTGCCTTTCCAAACTTTACTTCTATCAACTAGAATTGTACCTCTAGAAGATTTTGTATATGGTTTAAATGTTTTTAAGCTCATTAAATACCTGTTGTTAAATCAATACTTTGACCCTTTTTAAGAGTGATAATTGCCTTTTTGTAACCTTTAACTTTGACTTTTCTACCTCTCGTAAATTTAGTTCTGTTTCTTTTATTAATAATATTAATTTTTGTAATGTTAACTTTAAAAATTTTTTCTATATTTTTTTTTAAATTTTTTTTATTAGCAGAGTCAATTACTTTAAATACAATTTTATTCAAAGATGATAAATTAGTTGACTTTTCAGTAATAAGTGGTCCAACTATTGTGTCATATAAATTAATTTTAGTCATTTAATTATACCTTTTTTCTAATTCTTTTAATGATGTTTCAGTGAAAATAATTTTTTTGTACTTAACTATATCAAATGCACTAAAATGATTTATATCAGTACACTTTACATTGGGAATATTTCTAACAGCTTTATCAATGTTATTTTTTGAAGACTTGTCTAAAATTAGAATACTGTTTATAGCATGAAATTTTTTTAAGATTAAATTCATTTCTTTAGTTTTTTTAATTACTTTAGAGAAATCATTAAAAATTATTAAGTCATTTAATTTATGTTTTTTTGTTAATATTGAAGCGATACTCAATCTTTTCTCATTTTTATTTAACTTTCTTTTTTTATATTTTGTTTCACCTTTTGGACCATGAGCAACACCTCCACCAACAAATATTGGGGCTTTTCTACTTGCGTGTCTAGCGTTACCTGTGCCTTTTTGAGCATATATTTTAGATGTGGACCCAGTAATCTCGTTCTTTTGTTTTGTTTTGGATTTTCTACCTTTGTAATTTGCATTTGTTTTATAAATTGCTTTACTAATTAACTTTTCATTAACTTTGGATGAGAAGATTTTATCCATAACTTCAATAGATGTTTTTTTTCCGTCTAAACTTATTTTGTCTAACTTCATTTATTTTTTCTTTTTTTCTGGTATTTTTTTTAATTTCTCAATTTTCTCAATTTTTTCACTCATTGTAAGTTTTCTTACATTTTTAACAGACTCTTTTACTACAACCTGAGTATTTTTTGAGCCAGGTATTGATCCTTTTAAAAATAATAAATTATTTTCAGGATCAGATTTAATTATTTCAATATTTTGCATTGTTCTTATTTTATCACCCATATGTCCCGCCATCTTCTTGTTTTTAAATACTTTTCCTGGATCTTGGTTTTGACCAGTAGATCCGTGTGCTCTATGTGATATTGAAACTCCATGAGATGCTCTTAATCCAGCAAAATTATGTCTTTTCATAGCGCCTGCAAAACCTTTTCCTATTGTTTTTGATTTAATGTCTACAAATTTTGTATCTTTAAATATTTCTATACCTATTTCATTTCCTTCCTTAAAATTTTCTAAACTTTTAACTCTAAATTCCTTTAGAATTTTTTTAGGTTCTGTGTTTTTTTTTGCAAAATATCCTTTCATTTGTTTTGATAGTTTTGAATTCTTAATTTTACCAAAACCTATTTGAACAGCGTTGTATCCATTTTTTTCCTTTGACAATAACTGTATCACTCTGCCCGTATCAAATTTAATTACAGTTACAGGAACCGATTGTCCAGATTTATAAAATTCTCTAGTCATACCGATTTTTTTACCAATTAAACCAATTTCAATCATTAAATTTTAATCTCCACATCTACACCTGAGGCTAAATCTAATTTCATTAAAGCTTCAACCGTTTGAGGGGTAGGCTCAATTATATCTATTAGTCTTTTGTGTGTTCTTGTTTCAAATTGTTCTCTGCTTTTTTTATCAATATGTGGTGATCTTAATACAGTGAATCTTTCAATTTTTGTTGGTAATGGTATTGGTCCCTTTATATTTGCACCAGTTCTTTTGACAGTGTTAACAATCTCCTCTGTTGATTGATCTAGTACCTTATTATCATAAGCTCTTAATTTAATTCTTATATTTTGTTTTTCCATTTTTAAGACCCTGTTTTTTTTGTTACTTCGTCTTGAACATTTTGAGGAACTTTATCATAATGATCGAAAAACATTGAATACTGTGCTCTACCTTGAGACATGGATCTTAAAGCATTAATGTAACCAAACATATTTGCTAAAGGTACCATTGCAGTTATAACCGTAGCATTGCCTCTTTGTTCTTGGGTATTTATCTGTCCTCTTCTACTATTTAAATCACCGATTACATCTCCCATATAATCTTCTGGAGTGACAACCTCAACTCTCATGATAGGCTCTAACAACTTTAATGTTGCTCTATTACATGCTTCTTTAAAACATTGTCTTGAAGCTAATTCAAATGCCAAAACACTAGAATCAACATCATGATGTAATCCATCTAAAATTGTAACTTTGTAATCTATAATCGGAAATCCTGCTAAAATTCCAGAATCTGAAACACTTTCTATACCTTTTTCAACTCCAGGAATAAATTCTTTTGGTATAGCACCACCTTTGATTTTACTTTCAACTTCTCTTCCTTTCCCAGGCTCTAAAGGCTCAATTGACAGCTTGACTCTTGCAAATTGACCAGCTCCACCACTTTGTTTTTTATGAGTGTAATCAAATTCTGAATTTTTTAAAATTGTTTCTCTATATGCAACTTGAGGTGCTCCTATGTTAGCTTCAACTTTGAATTCTCTTTTCATTCTATCAACTATGATGTCTAAATGAAGTTCGCCCATTCCCTTAATTATTGTTTGACCAGACTCTTCATCTGACGTCACTCTAAATGAAGGATCTTCTTTAGCTAATCTTCCTAAAGCTTCACCCATTTTTTCCTGGTCACCTTTAGTCTTTGGTTCTACAGCAATCTCAATTACAGGATCTGGGAATTCCATTGGCTCGAGTAGCACTGGCTTATCTTCATTAGCAAGAGTATGCCCAGTAATTGTATACTTCAATCCAGCCAACGCAACTATGTCTCCCGCATTAGCTTCTTTAATATCTTCACGCGAATTAGCGTGCATTAACAACATTCTGCCAACTCTTTCTTCTTTATCTTTAGAAGTGTTATAAATTCCAGTACCAGATTTAACAGTGCCTGAATAAATTCTTATGAAAGTAAGTGAACCAACGAATGGATCATTAGCAACTTTAAAAGCCAATGCGGAGAAGGGAGCATTATCCTCAAACATCATTTCAATTTCTTCTTCAGAATTTGGTTTTGTCCCTTTAATTGATCCTATGTCTACTGGACTTGGTAAGTAATCTACCACAGCATCTAATAATGGCTGCACACCCTTATTTTTAAAAGCTGATCCAGTTAAGACTGGAACAAAGTTAAAGCTTAAACATCCTTTTCTTATACATTTTTTTAGATCTTCAACTTTGATCTCTTCTCCATTTAAATAGCTTTCCATTAACTTTTCATCTTGTTCAACTGCAGTTTCAACTAGCTCTTGTCTATATTTATCTGTAATTTCTTTTAGATCAGAAGGTATATCTTTTTCCTCCCATGCTGCTCCTAAATCTTCATTTTTCCAAACTATTGCTTTCATTTTTACAAGGTCGACTATGCCTTGTAATGAAGCTTCAATACCTATTGGAATTTGCATGACTAAAGGTTTTGCGCCCAGTCTATCTTTAATCATATCAACACACCTGAAAAAGTCTGCACCAGTTCTATCAAGTTTATTTACAAAACATATTCTTGGAACTTTATATTTATCAGCTTGTCTCCATACTGTTTCTGATTGTGGCTCAACACCTGCAACTCCATCGAATACTGCAACGGCTCCATCAAGAACTTTTAAAGATCTCTCAACTTCAATTGTAAAATCTACGTGACCAGGGGTATCAATAATGTTTATTCTATGATCATTCCAAAAACAAGTTGTAGCAGCAGAAGTGATAGTAATGCCTCTTTCCTGTTCTTGTTCCATCCAATCCATAGTAGCTGCACCGTCATGTACTTCACCAATTTTATGACTCTTTCCAGTATAATATAAAATTCTTTCGGTAGTTGTTGTTTTTCCAGCATCGATATGTGCCATGATACCAATGTTTCTATATTTATCTAATTTGTGTGTTCGTGCCATTTAATATTACCATCTAAAATGAGCAAAAGCTTTGTTAGACTCTGCCATTTTATGTGTATCCTCTTTTTTTTTAATTGCTGAACCTCTATTTTGATATGCATCGTAAATTTCATTAAAAATTTTATCCGACATTTTTTTATCTTTTCTTTTTCTTGATGCATCTATCAACCACCTAATCGCCAAAGCTTGTGATCTTTTAGATTTTACCTCAACTGGTACTTGGTAGGTTGCACCACCTACCCGTCTTGACCTTACTTCAACAGTTGGTTTGATATTAGTAATTGCTTGATTGAATATTGTTATTGGCTCATCTTTAGATTTAGATTTTATCTTGTCTATTGCATCGTATACAATTTTTTCAGCAATAGTTTTTTTTCCGTCATACATAAGAGAATTTATTAGTTTTGGAATTATTGGTGATTTGTATTTTGCATCTAATGAAATATTTTTTTTTGAGGAACTTTTTTTACGTGACATAATTATTTACCTTTTTTTGCTCCGTATTTAGATCTTTGCTGTTTTCTTGCAGTCACGCCCTGAGTATCTAAATTACCTCTCAAGATATGATATCTTACTCCTGGTAAATCTTTAACTCTTCCACCTCTAATTAGAACAACAGAGTGTTCTTGTAAATTATGACCTTCGCCAGGTATATAAGATGTTACTTCGTGTCCGTTAGATAATCTTACCCTAGCCACTTTTCTCAGTGCAGAATTTGGTTTCTTAGGTGTCGTAGTATAAACTTTTAAACAAACACCTCTTTTCTGAGGAGATTTTTCAAGCGCAGGAACTCTGTCCCTAGCCTTTGGTCTAGTCCTTCTTTTTTTTAATAATTGGTTTATCGTTGGCATAGTAAAATTGTGATTAAGGAAGAGATTAAAGTAGTCTAATGTCTGTGGTCGCGTTTAGTACCTAAATAGTACTACTATCCAACCAAAATCTTGCAGAAAATACTATAGTTTTTAAATTTGTCAAATTAAAACAATAGAAATAACGGTCTATTATTAAGGATTTGCGGGGGTTTCGGCTTGTTCGACTTTTTCTTGCTCAGATAAAAATTTTTGATCGTCCTCTAGTGCTTTTTTATTCCATTTATTTTTAATTGAGCCTGTTCCAGCAGGTACCAATCTTCCAACAATTACGTTTTCTTTTAGTCCAGCTAAAGTGTCAACTTTTCCTTTAATAGCTGCATCTGTTAGAACTCTTGTTGTTTCTTGGAAAGAGGCAGCTGATATAAACGATTCTGTTTGTAAAGAAGCTTTTGTAATACCCATTAATACTCTTTCACCAACAGCTGGTTTTTTTCCATTTTTAATTAATTCTTCATTAACGTTTTCTAATTTAAATCTATCTATTATTTCACCTGGCAAATAATCAGAGTCTCCAGAATTTTTTATTTCAACTTTTTTGAGCATTTGTCTTAAAATGGTTTCAATGTGTTTATCATTAATTATAACACCTTGAAGTCTGTAGACCTCTTGAACTTGGTTTACAAAATACTCTGTTAACTCTTTTATGCCAAGAATTCTTAAAATATCATGAGGTAATGGTTGACCATCAAGAAGATATTCTCCTTTTTTAATTTCTTCACCAGGGTTAAAATTAATATGTTTTCCTTTTGGTATTAAATAATTTGAGGTTTCACCAGAGTCTGAAACAATTGAGACCTTTTGTTTTCCTCTAACTTCTTTACCAAACATAACTTTGCCATCGTTCTCAGCTATGATAGCACTATCTTTAGCTTTCCTTGCTTCAAATAATTCAGCTACTCTTGGTAATCCTCCAGTAATATCTTTCGTCTTTGAAGTCTCCTTTGGTAATCTGGCAATTACATCTCCAGCACTAATTTTTTGTCCATCTTTCACTGATAAAATAGAATCTGGAACTAAATAATATCTTGCTTCATTATCATCTGCCTTTTTAACAACATTGCCTTTCTCATCTCTTAGGGTAATTCTTGGTTTAAGCTCTGTGTTTTTAGATTGTGATCTCCAATCAATTACTGATTTGGATGATATTCCTGTTGTATCATCTTGAGTTTCAGAAAGTGAAACTCCATCGATTAAATCTACGAAATTAACTATACCACTTTTTTCTGCGATAACTGGTGTTGTGTAAGGATCCCATTCACAAACTTTTGAATTTTTTTTGACTTTATCACCATTTTTAAAAAAAAGTTTTGATCCATAAGGAACCTTATAAATTGCAATTTGCATTCCTTTTTCATCCTCTAAAGAAATTTGTGTATTTCTACCCATTACTATTTGATTTTTTTTGGAATCCTCTAATAAATTTGTATTAATTATTTTTAAAACACCATCGTTTTTAATTAAAATTTGAGAGTCTTGCTTAATTTGAGCAGTACCACCAACGTGAAAAGTTCTCATTGTTAATTGTGTGCCTGGTTCACCAATCGATTGTGCAGAAATCATTCCTATAGCTTCACCTACGTTAACCATTTGACCTCTTGAGAGATCTCTTCCATAACACATAGCGCAAACGCCCTCTTTAGAACCACAAGTTATAACTGAGTATACATTTATAGCTTTAACACCAGCTGCATCAATTTTTTCACAACCAGCTTCGTCTATCATCTCGCCTTTTTTAATTATAACTTCACCAGATATTGGATTTTTGACATTATCAGCAACTACTCTTCCAAGTGCTCTTTCTGATAAACTGACAATAATATTACCGCCTTCAATTATTTCAGATAGAGTAATGCTTCCTTTACTTTTACAATCACAATCTTTTTTTGTAATTGTTAAATCCTGAGCAACATCACATAATCTTCTGGTTAGATAACCTGAGTTGGCTGTTTTTAAAGCTGTATCCGCAAGGCCTTTTCTTGCACCGTGAGTAGAATTGAAATATTCAAGAGCTGTTAAACCTTCTTTAAAATTGGATGTAATTGGCGATTCTATGATTTCACCGGACGGTTTTGCTATTAAACCTCTCATTCCAGCTAATTGTTTCATTTGAGCAGCAGAGCCTCTTGCACCTGAATCTGCCATCATAAATACTGAGTTTATATTGAGTCCTTTATCAGTTTTTTCTGTAGCTGATATACCTTTCATCATTTCAGATGCAACTTTATCTGTACATTTTGACCAGGCATCCACAACCTTGTTATATTTTTCTCCTCTAGTTATCAGACCCTCTGAATACTGATTTTCATAGTCTTTAATTAATTTTTTTGTTTCTTCAATTAACAATTCTTTGCTATTTGGTATAATCAAGTCATCTTTTCCAAAAGATATCCCAGCTTTAAATGCGTGTTTGAAACCAAGATCTTTCAATTTATCGCAGAATATTACAGTATTTTTTTGACCAGTAAATCTAAAAACAAAATCAATTATTTCAGAAACAACTTTTTTTGGTAGCACTCTATCTATTAAACTAAAAGTGATATCCTTACTTTTAGGTAAAAGGTTTGCCAATAAAAATCTTCCTGCGGTGCTTGTATGCTTTTCAAATTTAGATTTGCCATTTTCATCCACAGTTTCAAACCTTGAGATAATTCTAGAATGTATTTTTATATTGCCAGTTTCTAAAGCTTGCTCAATTTCTGAATTATTAACAAAATATCCCTCAATACTTTTTTCTTGGTAAGGAGGTAAAGACAAATAATAAATTCCTAAAATCATATCCTGACTTGGTACAATTATAGGTTTTCCGTTGGATGGACTTAATATATTATTTGTAGACATCATTAATACTCTTGCTTCAAGTTGCGCCTCTAAACTCAAAGGTATATGTACAGCCATCTGATCTCCATCAAAATCAGCATTGAAGGCAGCGCAAGTTAATGGATGTAGTTCAATTGCATCTCCCTCGATTAGTTTAGGTTCAAATGCCTGAACACCCAATCTATGTAAGGTCGGGGCTCTATTTAATATAACAGGATGTTCTCTAACAATTAATTCAAGAGCATCCCAAACTGCATTTGTTTCTCTTTCAACTAATTTTTTTGCTTGTTTAATTGTTGAGGCTAAACCTAGTTTGTTTAACCTTGCATATAAAAATGGTTTAAATAATTCTAATGCCATTTTTTTTGGTAATCCACATTCATGAAGCTTAAGATCTGGACCAACAACAATCACAGATCTTCCAGAATAATCAACTCTTTTACCTAATAAGTTTTGTCTAAATCGCCCTTGTTTACCTTTTAACATTTCAGCTAATGACTTTAATGGTCTTTTTCCAGTTCCAGTAATAACTCGTCCTCTTCTTCCATTATCAAAAAGTGCATCAACAGATTCTTGAAGCATTCTTTTTTCATTTCTGACTATTATGTCTGGAGCTTTCAAATCCATTAATCTTTTTAAACGATTATTTCTATTAATTACTCTTCTATAAAGATCGTTTAAGTCTGATGTTGCAAATCTACCACCGTCTAATGGAACTAAAGGTCTTAATTCAGGGGGTATGACCGGTATTACAGTTAAAATCATCCACTCTGGTTTATTTCCTGTTTTAATAAATGAGTCTATTAATTTAAGTCTTTTGATTGATCTTTCCTCAGATACTTTAGATTTAGTTTCGTTAATAGTTTTTACAAGTAATTCTTTTTCTTTTTCTAGATCTATTGATTTTAAAATTTCTAATATAGCTTCTGCGCCTATTCCTGCTGTAAATGCTTCTTCTCCAAATTCATCTTGATTCTTTATCAGCTCTTCTTCAGATAAAAGTTGATTTTTCTTTAGGCCAGTTAACCCAGGCTCAATAACAATAAAATTTTCAAAATATAATACACGTTCAACTTCTTTTAGCTTCATATCGATTGCTAAAGATATTCTGCTTGGTAATGATTTTAAGAACCATATATGAGCAACTGGAGTTGCAAGATTGATATGGCCCATTCTTTCACGTCTCACATTTGATTTAGTTACCTCAACACCACATTTTTCGCATATTATACCTCTAAACTTCATTCTTTTATATTTGCCGCATAGGCACTCATAATCTTTTATTGGTCCAAAAATTCTGGCACAAAATAATCCATCCTTTTCAGGTCTAAATGTTCTATAGTTAATAGTTTCAGGTTTTTTTATTTCTCCGTAAGTCCATGATTTAATCTTTTCAGGGCTAGCAAGAGATATTTTTATACTATTAAAATTTTGTGCGTCTGTTATTTCGCTACCTTTAAAAATATTACTTAAATCTTTTTTCATAATTACTGTACAAATGAACTTAGTTTATTTTTCCAATTTTTGCCCTCTGTTGATACATACGTTGCTACTGCTTCAATTTCTTCTTTGGTTAATTTATTTTTATAAGCAGGCATTACACCATAACCATTCGTTACAATATTAATAACATGCTCTTTAGAAAGCTGGTTATTTCCACCATCTGCTGCATTTAATATATGGCAATTTACACAAGCCTCTTTGTTATAGAAAATATTTTGCCCAATCTTCATTAAATCTTCTGCGTATGAAATAGATGAAGTTAATAAAAAAATCGTTATAATTTTATTCATATTTAATTAAGCTCCACATTTAACGCTAAAGATTTTATTTCTTTTACTAGAACATTAAAGGACTCTGGTATACCAGACTCGAAATTTTCTTCGCCCTTAACTATGGTTTCATACACTTTAACTCTACCAGCAACATCATCAGATTTAACTGTTAGTATTTCTTGCAACGTATAAGATGCACCATAGGCTTCCAATGCCCAAACTTCCATTTCACCAAATCTTTGTCCGCCAAGTTGAGCTTTACCTCCAAGTGGTTGTTGAGTAACTAAACTATAAGGTCCTGTAGATCTAGCGTGAATTTTGTCCTCGACTAAATGATGAAGTTTAAGCATGTATATTGTTCCAACAGTTACAGATCGATCAAATTTTTCTCCAGTTCTTCCATCCCAAAGTTGTGTTTGACCAGATTTTGGTAGACTAGCTAATTCAAGCATTTCTGTAACATCTTTTTCCTTTGCTCCATCAAATACAGGCGTTGATATAGGCACTCCATTCATTAAATTTTCACAAAGATCTGAAAATTCATTTTTAGAAAGTTTTTCTATTGAGCTGCCTAGTATCTCTTGACCATAAATCGTTTTTAAAAATTCTCTAATTTTTGAATTTAATTCTAATTTTTTTTGATTTTCAGATATCAGAGATTTTAGTTTATCTCCAAGTTCTGTACACGCCCAGCCCAAATGTGTTTCTAAAATTTGCCCTACATTCATACGGCTCGGGACACCTAATGGATTTAAAACTATATCAACAGGTTTTCCGTTTTCTCTATAAGGCATATCTTCAACTGGAACTATTTTACTTACAACTCCTTTATTACCATGTCTTCCAGACATCTTATCGCCCGGTCTTAGTCTTCTTTTGATTGCAACAAAAACTTTAACCATTTTCATTACACTAGGCAAAAGATCATCACCTTGTCTGATCTTTAGAACTTTGTCCTCAAATCTTTCTTTGATATCAAGACTAGCTTTATCAAACTGTTCCCTGAGTTTATTAAGAATTTCATTTTTTTTTGTATCATTTAGATCAATTTTAAAAATATCCGAGCTTGATAATTCTGAGATATTATCTTGATTTATTTCATCCCCTTGATTTATATTTTTAATTTTTTTAGAGAGTTTATGACCATCCAAGATTTGAAGTGCCCTTTGCTTTATGCTTCTATTTAAAATCTCTTCTTCTACAATTCTATCCTGTTGTACTAAATCTATCTCTGCTCTTTCAATAGTTATTGATCTTTCGTCCTTTTCAATACCATGTCTATTAAAAACTCTTACATCAATAACAGTCCCACCACTACCGCTTGGCATTTTTAATGAAGTATCTGTCACATCGATTGCTTTTTCACCAAAAATTGATCTTAATAATTTCTCCTCTGGACCTGAAGCTGTATCGCCTTTAGGAGTAACCTTGCCAACTAATATGTCGCCAGGTTTTACCTCAGCACCAATGTAAACGATGCCTGACTCATCTAAATTTTTTAATGCTTCCTCATTAACATTAGGAATATCTCTCGTTATATCTTCTTCACCTAATTTAGTATCTCTTGCCATTACTTCATATTCTTCAATATGCACTGAAGTAAAAACATCGTCCGTAACACATCGCTCTGAGATTAATATTGAGTCCTCAAAATTATATCCCTGCCATGGCATAAACGCTACTGTAACATTTTTTCCAAGAGCTAATTCGCCAATCTTTGTTGAAGGGCCATCTGCGATAATGTCTCCACTTTTGACCTTATCACCCACCCTGACTAATGGTTTTTGATTAATACACGTATTCTGATTAGATCTTTTAAATTTTTGTAAATTATAAATATCAACACCTGATTTTGAGTAATCTGTTTCACTTGTAGCTTTTATAACTATTCTTTTACCGTCAATCTTATCTACAACACCATCTCTCTTAGCTACAATAGTTACACCTGAATCTAGTGCAACATCACTTTCAATACCTGTTCCGACTAGAGGTGACTCTGGCTTTAATAATGGTACTGCTTGTCTCATCATGTTAGATCCCATTAAAGCTCTATTAGCATCATCATTTTCCAAGAATGGTATCAAGGATGCTGCAACTGAAACTAATTGTTTTGGAGATACATCTATATAATCTATACTTTCGGCTTTAGACAAAATAAAATTTAAATTTTGTCTACTGGATACTAAGTCCTCTGTTAATTTTCCATTTTTGTCAATTTTTGAATTTGCTTGAGCAATTGTATACTTTGTCTCTTCCATAGCAGAAAGATATTCAATTTTTTCCTGTACAACACCATCAATTACTTTTCTATATGGAGACTCTATAAAACCATATTTATTAATTTTTGAGTAAGTAGACAAACTATTAATCAGACCAATATTTGGGCCTTCAGGCGTTTCGATTGGACATATTCTTCCATAGTGTGTTGGGTGAACATCTCTTACTTCAAAACCAGCTCTTTCTCTGGTTAATCCTCCAGGCCCTAATGCAGAAACTCTTCTTTTGTGGGTGATCTCAGATAAAGGATTTGTTTGATCCATAAATTGTGAAAGTTGAGATGTAGCAAAAAAATCTTTTAAGGAAATCGTTAAAGGTTTTGCATTTATTAGGTCTTGAGGCATTGCAGACTCTATATCGAGCGTAGTCATTTTTTCTTTGATTGCTCTTTCCATTCTATACACACCGATCCTAGCTTGATTTTCAACAAGTTCTCCTACAGATCTCACTCTTCTGTTACCTAAATGATCAATATCATCAACTTCATCTTTGCCGTCTCTCAAATCAAGCATCTTTTGTATTATAGAAACAATATCGTCGTTTCTTAAAATAGTAATTTTATCAGAACACTTCAGATTTAATCTTGAATTTAATTTAACTCTACCGACGTCAGAAAGGTCGTATCTATCTGAGCTAAAAAATAAATTATTAAAAATTTGTGTAGCTATATCAATAGTTGGTGGTTCACCAGGTCTCAAGACTTTATAGATTTCATTGATTGCATCATTTTTAGTATCATTTTTATCATTAAATATCGTTTGCAATAAGTAAGGACCTTTGTTAATTGAGTTTGTATAAGCTGTTTCTAAACTAGTGATTTTTGTTTCTATAACCTTATTTACTATAGTTTCATTTAATTCTACTCCAATTTTAAAAGCGTCTTCACCAATTGAAAATTGTTTGGTTAAATATTTTCCATATAAATATTCGTCAGAGACATATATTTCTTTTAAACCATCTGAATGCAGTTTTTTTGCTTTTAAATAATTTATTTTTTCACCTTTTTTCAAAATTACTTTATTTGATTTAGCATCAATTATTTCCTCTGAGAAATTTTTCGATTTATAGTTCTCAGGATTAAATTTTGTTTTCCATTTTTTTGATTTATCATCATAATTATAAATCTCTTTTTCATAGAACTCATTTACAATATCTGATTTATTAAATCCTAGTGCTAATAATAAAGTTGAAACGAGAATTTTTTTTTTTCTATCAACTCTAAAATATAAAAGGTCTTTAACATCAAACTCAAAATCTAGCCACGAACCTCTATTAGGTATTACTCTGCAGTTGAATAAAAGTTTTCCACTTGCATGTGATTTACCTTTATCATGATCAAAGAATACTCCTGGACTACGGTGCATTTGGTTTACTACTACTCTCTGAACACCATTTGTTATAAAAGTTCCACTATCAGTCATCATTGGAACTTCTCCCATATAAACTTCTTGCTCTTTAGCGGATAAAATATCTTTAGTATTATTTTCTTGGTTTATTTCATAAACCACTAGCCTTAAATTACATTTTAATGCTGAAGAATAAGTTAAACCTCTTTGTATACATTCTTCAACATCGAACTTAGGTTTTTCAAGTTTATAACTTACATATTCTAATGTAGCTTTGTCATTTAAGTCTTCTATTGGAAAAATACTTTTAAAAACCCTATCAAAACCTTTAACAAATTGCTGATCTACGTCTTCCTTGAATTCTGTAAGTTCTCTGTAAGAATTTTTTTGAACTTCAATAAGATTAGGAATTGATAACCCTTCTTTTAATTTTCCAAAATTTTTTCTAATATTTTTCTTTTTAGTAAAAGATAATTGCATCAAGTTACAACTGTCATTTATAAAAATAACAGCCTATTTTAAATTTTATTTACTTAAGTTCTACTTTTGCGCCAGCTGCTTCGAGTTTTTTCTTCATCTCTTCAGCATCTTTTTTGTTAACACCAGATTTAATTTCTTTTGGAGCTCCTTCAACTAAATCTTTAGCTTCTTTTAATCCCAATGTTGTAATTGCTCTAACTTCTTTAATTACATTAATTTTTTTATCTCCTGCTGATGCCAAAACAATTGTAAATTCATCTTTTTCCTCTGCGGGTGCACCTCCAGCTGCTGCTCCTGCTGCTGGTGCTGCTACAGCTGATGCTGCAGTAACTCCCCATTTTTCCTCTAATTGTTTTGATAGTTCTGCTGCCTCAACAACAGTTAGTTTTGATAGTTCGTCTATGATTTTATTTAGATCTGCCATACTTTTCCAAGGTTATTTTTTTGATTTTTCGAGCGCTAAAATAGCGATTTTTGAGGCTGGCGCAAGTAAAATACTTGCGATTTTTTGAGCTGGAGACCTTAAAATTCCTACTATTTTAGCCCTTGCTTCCTCAAGAGATGGTAATGTTGCAACATTTTGGACTCCCGCAACATCTAAAATATCTTCACCCATGATTCCACCGAGAATTTTTAAATTAGTATTTTCTTTTGAAAAACTAGTCAATATTTTAGCTGAAGTTATTGCATCTGATGACAAAGCAACAGCTGTTGGACCTGTAAAAAGCTTTGATAATTCTTTACATCTAGTTTTTTCCAAAGCAAGTTTAGTAATTCTATTTTTTGTAATTTTAAATTGAATGCCATGTTCTCTCATTTTTTTTCTCAATTCATCTAATTGCTTTACAGTTAAACCTTGATAGTGAGCAACTATAACAGCTTCAGAATTGTCAAACTGAGTTGTCATCTCTTTTATATAAGTTTGTTTTTTTTCTTTACTAATCATATTTATATATTTTTACTTAGTTTAACTTTATAAGAAACACCCATTGTTGAGGTAATAAAAATATTTTTAATTAAATCGCCCTTAATAGTTAAATTTGATTTTTCTCTTTCTAGAATATCTAAAATAGTATTGAAGTTTTTTAAAAGCTTTTCATCAGAAAAAGATTTTTTTCCAAAACTTAGACCTATATTGCCGTCCTTATCATTTTTAAGTTCAATTTGGCCAGCTTTAGCATTTTTGACTGCTAGACTTATATCGTCTGTTACAGTTCCTAGTTTTGGATTTGGCATAAGGCCTTTGGGACCTAAAATTTTTCCTAATTTTGACAACTTTAACATCATGGTAGTGGTACAAATTAATTTCTCAAAATTTAGCTCTCCATTTTTAATTTTATCAATTAAATCATCGCCGCCCACTAAATCAGCACCTGAGTCTTTTGCATCTTTTTGTTTAGATTCTTCCGCAACTACAGCTACTTTAATTGATTTTCCAGTACCCCCTGGTAAATTTACTGCAGTTCTTAAATTAATTTCATTTTTTTTTTGTTTATTATTAATCAAAATACTTAAATCTATAGATTCATCAAATTTTGCGGTGCAATTTTTTTTAATGATAGGGATTAAAATATTAATCGTATCCGGTTTTGCTATATTGGTTTTTTCTGGAAGTTTTTTATATCTTTTAGATTTCATTAATCCTTTACCTCAATACCCATAGATCTTGCTGATCCTGCTATTATCTTAACTGCTTCATTAATATCGTTTGCATTAAGATCTTCCATTTTCTTTTTTGCTATTTCCTCAGCTTGTTTTTTTGTAATTGATGCAACTATATTTCTTCCTGGCTCCTGTGAACCACTTTTTAGTTTTGCTGCTTCCTTTATAAAATGTGAAGCAGGCGGGGATTTAATTACAAAATCAAATTTTTTATCTTTATAAACTGTTATTATTACAGGAACTGGTTTACCCATAAAATTTTTAGTTTTTTCATTAAAGGCTTTGCAAAATTCCATGATGTTTATACCTCTTTGTCCTAAGGCTGGTCCAACAGGGGGAGCAGGGTTAGCTTGTCCACCTTTAATTTGTAATTTTACATACCCACTTATTTCTTTTTTTGCCATTAGCTTACCTTTTCAATTTGATTAAATTCAAGATCTACCGGAGTTGGTCTACCAAATATTGAAACCGATACTTTAACTCTTAGTTTATCCTCGTCTATATCTTCTATAAGTCCAGAAAATGATGCAAATGGCCCATCAACAACTTGAACTTTTTCCCCTACAGAATAATCTATTGTAGATTTTGGTTGAGCTATACCATCTTTCATTTGACCCAAAATTTTCTCTATTTCTTTATCAGATACTGGAACAGGTATTCCTTTGGATCCTAAAAATCCACTAACTTTTTTAATACCTTTTATCATATGATAAATATTATTATCCATCTCGCTTTTAATTAACACATATCCTGGAAAATATTTTTTTTTTCTTTGTACTCTTTTGCCTCTTTTTACCTCAGTTACATCATGGGTTGGAACAACAATTTCCTCTATTTTTTCTGATATTTTCGCCTTATCTGCCTCCTCTTTAATAAGTTGAGCAACTTTGTTTTCAAAGCTTGAATGAGATTGTACGATGTACCAATTTTTCATTATAATCCTATTTTAAGTATTAATCCTAAAACAAATTGAAATAGTTGATCCATTAGTAAGAAAAAAACAGAAGCGATTATTGCCATAGCAGCAACCATAAGAGTTCCCTGAAGGGTTTCTTTTCCTGTTGGCCAAGTTACCTTAAATGCTTCTTGTTTTACATCTTGCAAAAATTTGACTGGATTTTTCATATTCTCCTTAAATTTGGCAGGAGCGGAGGGACTTGAACCCACAACCTCCGGTTTTGGAGACCGGCGCTCTACCAATTGAGCTACACTCCTATAGGTAGCTTACTTAATTATTTTTGTTACTACTCCTGCACCCACTGTCTTACCACCTTCTCTTATAGCAAAATTTAGTTTTTCACTCATCGCAATAGGTGTAATTAATTTTACTGTAAACTTAGCATCATCTCCTGGCATAACCATTTCTGTTCCTGATGGAAGCTCGACTTCACCTGTAACGTCAGTTGTTCTAAAATAAAATTGTGGTCTATATTTAGTAAAGAAAGGTGTGTGTCTGCCACCTTCTTCTTTTTTTAAAACATATGCTTGAGCTTCAAATTCAGTATGTGGAGTTACAGAACCAGGTTTTGCTAATACCTGTCCTCTTTCAACATCAGTTCTTTCGACACCCCTTAAAAGAGCACCAATATTGTCTCCTGCTTCACCAGTATCTAAAATCTTTCTAAACATTTCTACACCAGTGCAAACTGTTTTTTTTGTGTCTCTTATTCCAACTATCTCTATTTCTTCACCAGTTTTAACAACACCCTGCTCTACTCTTCCTGTAACTACAGTACCTCTTCCAGATATTGAAAATACATCTTCAACCGGCATTAGGAATGGTTTATCTTTTGGTCTATCAGGTTGTGGAATGTGTTCATCAACAGCCTTCATTAAATCCATAATAGCTTTTTTACCAATTTCCTCATCTTTACCTTCAACTGCTGCTAAAGCTGATCCTTTAATAATCGGAGTTTTGTCGCCAGGAAATTTATAAGAAGTTAATAACTCTTTTATTTCCTCTTCAACAAGCTCGATTAATTCTTTATCTTTAACTTGGTCAACTTTGTTTAAAAAAACAACTATCGCTGGAACCCCAACTTGTCTTGCTAAAAGTATATGTTCTCTTGTTTGAGGCATTGGACCATCTGCTGCATTTACAACTAAAATTGCTCCATCCATTTGAGCAGCACCTGTAATCATATTTTTAACATAGTCAGCATGTCCTGGGCAATCAACGTGAGCGTAATGCCTTTTCTCAGTTTCGTATTCTACGTGTGCTGTTGAAATTGTTATTCCTCTCTCTTTTTCCTCTGGTGCTTTATCAATTTGATCATAAGCTGTAAATTGAGCTCCACCAGTTTCAGATAACACTTTTGTTATCGCAGCCGTTAAAGTAGTTTTACCATGATCAACGTGCCCTATTGTACCAATGTTACAATGTGGTTTTGACCTATTAAATTTTTCCTTAGACATTACTTTTTACCTCATATTAAATTTTAATATTTTGGAGCGGGTAAAGGGAATCGAACCCTTACATCCAGCTTGGAAGGCTAGCGTTCTACCATTGAACTACACCCGCATACCCAAGTTAATACTCCAAGTTATTTAAAAACTCCAATGAAATGGTGGAGGGGGAAGGATTCGAACCTTCGAAGACCGAAGTCAACGGGTTTACAGCCCGCCCCATTTGACCGCTTTGGTACCCCTCCTACGAAATAATAGGAGTAGCGTCACCTTGTTCAATTAAAGCTTTAAACAACATGGGTTTTATATATTTTTATTGAACAATTGCAATATGAGAAATATCAAGAAAATATGAAAAAATTAAGTAAAATTGGGTTAAATAATGTCTGATTCAAGTTTTTATATTGTTGGAAAACACCCAGTTATTGAGGCATTAAAAAACCCTAATAGAAAAGTAATTAAGGTCTTCTTAACTGAGGAAAGCAAAAAGACAATACACAGGGAAAATATTAAAACAAATCTGCTTAAAGATGTAAAAGTTTATTTTAAAACTAAAAAAGAGTTAGATAAATATTGTAAAAATGAACAAATTTTACACCAAGGTTATGTTGCGCAGATAGAAAAGCTTGAAGGTCTAAAACTAAAAGAATTTATTAGAACAAAAAAAAATAAAACTTTAATTTGTCTGCAAGGTGTTACAGATCCTAGAAATATAGGATCAATTATTAGAAGTGCACTTGCATTTAGGATTGACGGGATAATAGTCAAAGAGAGACATTATCCAGAAACAAGCAAAGCTATGTACAAAGCTAGTAGTGGAAGTATTGAGCAAATGAATATTTTTAAAGTAACAAATATAAATACAACTTTAAAATTTCTAAGAGAACAAAATTTTTGGATATATGGTTTTGATTCTAATGCTGAAAAAGATTTTGCTAATATAGATTGGAAAGGAGATAATGTTTTATTATTTGGGTCTGAGGGTTTTGGTATAAATCAAAAAACTGAGAAATACATTGATTATTTTGTAAAAATTAAAATAAATAAAGATTTAGATAGTCTAAATATATCAAATAGTGCTTCAATAGCTTTTTTTCATATAAATAAAGTAAAATTATGAATCATAAATTTATAAACTTAAAAAATTTGATTTTCATTTTCATTATTATAGTAATTTTTCATAATTTTAATTCTACTAGAAATTTTTATACAATTATCAAAAAAGAATATAATGAAAGATTAGTAAATTCATATGAATTCTGCAGGAATGAATCCATTGGTTTTTTGGACTACATAAAGAAAAAATATAAAATAAATAATTCTATTGTTATTAAAAATTTTTTTATTTCTCCTGATCCATCCTGGTTTTTTCTTAACACTCAATTAAATCAAAAAGTTTCAGATAAAATAATTCTACTTGGATATAATGAAAATCGAAAAATTGATTTTAAAAATGAAGAAGATTATTTTCAAAGTGAAGATATTAAATACCTTAAAAAAATAAAAAAAATTTCTTTTTTTGTAAAGAAAAAAAGTGATAAAAAAATATCTTTTACTATCTATCAAAGTTTATATGGGGAAAGGAAAAAAATATATAAATCAGATTTGATTGATTTAAAAGTTGGGGAAAATATTATAAATCTAAATTTGGATATTTTAAGCTCTTTTAATTATTCTAAAATAATTATTAAATTTGGAAATATTAATACAGATAAAAATTTTGTTATAGATGAAGTAAGTTTATTTATTCCAAATGAAATTGAGCTTTCAAATCATTTAATTTTTGAAAAGTATGAAAACTGCTACTTAATATCTAAAAATGATTGAAATAATTGCTATAATTTTACAGATTTTATTTATAACTGTTCTTTGTTATTTTCCAAAAAAATTAATAAATATTTCTGGCCAAATAAATATTATTCAACCAATTTCAATAGTTTATATCTCTATTTTATTATTATTTTTATCATTCATCAGTATAGGACTTTATTATGTTAAAGTTATATTGCTAACAATTTTCCTAATAAATTTATTTTTTTTATTTAAAGAAAAAAATTATAAATATTTTATTAAATACAGATTCATAATTTTTTTAACTGTGGTATTTGCTTTGTCATTAAATATTGCAGTTGATTTAAAGTTAGGTTGGGATGCTCAAAATTATTGGTTAATGAAATCATTAAATTTTACTAATGGTGGAAATATTTTCGACTTACAAAATTTTCCTCGTCCTGATTATCCACATTTTGGTTCCTATTTATGGGCAGTATTTAGAAGTGTTTCGATTTTGGATCATGAATACTTCGGTCGGATTTTTTACTTATATATTTTTTTAGCATCTATTTACTCTATCTTAGATTTTATTGAAATTAGTGATTTAAACAAAAGTATATTGTTTCTGTTAGTGGTAACTATTTTAAGTAATAATCATTTTTTAAGCGGTTACCAAGAAATTTTAGTATTTACTTACGCAATAATAATTGGATGTTTTTTTTTAAATGATAATAAAAAAATTTTCAAATTAAGAAATTTAATTAACTTATCAATTTGTTTTTTTATTATTTTTTGGATAAAAAACGAGGCAATAATATTTGCATTTTTATTTTTGATCTCAATAATTATTTTAAACATTAATAATAAAAAAGGTGCATTTGTGTTCTTATCACTTTTTACTTTTATATTTTTATTTAAAATAATTTTAGCGAAAATTTTTGGTTTAGATACAAATTTACAATCAGGTAATTATGAAAATTTTCAAATTGAAAATTTGAATTATTATTTTTCCTTAGATAGAATTTTGATTATTTTGAAATATATAATGATATCGTTTGTAAAGGTACCTTTATATATAGTTTTAACCGTAGGAGTATTTGTTAATTATTTTATCAAACCTGATAGAATAAATAAAATTATGATTTTAAATTTTTTTTTATGTCATGTTTTTATCTTAGCAGCTTATATTTTTACAAATTTTCCAATTAAATTTCACCTTGTCACCTCAATTGATAGACTAATATTTGAATTAGCTGGTTTCAATTTTATAATATTTGTTATTTTTTTTAATAACTTAAAAATAAAAAAATTAATTGGTTAATTTTCTTAAAATATTTTTTAAAGAAAATTCTCTCGAAGGTATTTTTTTTGAAAATTTAATTTTTTTTGATATTTTTTTAATAACTGCAAGTCCACTATCTTCGAAATAGAAAGATATTTCTAAAGAGTCTTGATTAGAATTATAAATTTCAATTAATTTTTTAAAAGTTTCTCTATTATTGTTCTCGATCCATTCATTGTTTCTCCAGGCTTTCTTATGGTATGGAATCCAAGAAATATCATCAATAATAAACAAACCACCAACCCTTAAATAATCAATGTACATATAAAAAATTTTTTTAACATGTTTTGCAGTATGCTCAGTATCTAAGAATATTATATCTACAGGCCAGTTAACGAATTTGTTAACTTTTTTAAAATCATCGTCTCTACACTGTAAAAACTTCCAATCATAATTTTTTATAATTTTTGAATAATCAATGATGTCTATTGAGAATAATTTACTTTTTGTTTTATTACAAAATTTTAAAAATAATGATGTAGATATACCTTTGTCCACGCCAAACTCAAGAATTTTAATTTTTTTTAATTTATTTTTGACAAAAAAATCTGTAATTAATTTTTTTATTTTTTTATGCGTCGATACTTTTTCATATTTTTTTATTAAATGGGTTATTTTCATTTTATTGAAAAAATTTTCTTATAAAGCCAAATTTTATTATACAGTATAAAGCTCTAAACCCATCTTTAATTCCTATTTTCTTTCCCTCTTCGTAAGTTCTTCCATAATAACTTATCCCAACTTCGAAAAACTTAGGTTTTGGTTTAAAGTTTGCAATTTTATGTGTAATTTCTATCTCAAAACCAAATCTTTTTTCCTCTAAATTTATTTTTTTAATTATTTCTTTTTTAAAAGCTTTGTAACCAGTTTCAACATCTGTGAGGTTTAAATCTGAAAATATATTTGAAAATAATGTTATAAATTTATTTGCAATCGAGTGCCAAAAAAATAGTACTCTATTAATATTTGAAGATTTAAATCTTGAACCATAAACTACATCAGCATCATGTTTTAAAAAAGGTGCTAATAATTTTTCGTAGTCTTCAGGATTATATTCTAAATCTGCATCTTGAATTATAATAATATCACCTGTCGAATTTTTAAAACCTTCATTGATAGCGTTTCCTTTTCCTTGGTTTATATTTATATTAATTAATTTGTCATAAATATCTTTGTGTTGATTTAATAAATTATTAGTATTATCAGTTGAACCATCGTCGATTACTATTATTTCAAATTCATTCTGAATTTTATTTTTAGTTTCTTTAATATATTTTAAAATCTTGATTACGGTTTTTTCTTCATTAAATACTGGAATTATTATAGAAATTTTCATTTATAAAAAATATTAATTTAATTAAATAAATTTATATAAACTATATATTAAGATGCGTGTAAATAAAAAAACTTATTGGCTTCAACTACCATATCTTGATCAAATTTTTAAAAAAATTCTACTAAAAAGTAGAATTAATATTTTTAATATATTTTTACAAAATATTAAATTTAATAAAAATTCGAAAATTTTGGATGTAGGAACGGCACCAATTTTAGAATCTCATGAAAATATTATTTTTCATCAATATAAATGGAAAAATAATATTACTGGATTTTCAAATCAGAATTGCAATATTCTAAAAAAAAAGTTTAAGTTAAATAAATTCATTCAAGGTAATGCAAAAAATATCAAATTAAAAAAAAATTCATTTGATATATCTTTTTGTTCAGCAACTATTGAACATGTTGGTAATTACAAGAGTCAAAAAAAATTAATTTCAGAATTATTCAGAGTTTCGAGTAAATATGTTTTTTTGACAACACCAAATAGAAGTTTCCCTATTGATTTCCATACAAAATTGCCATTAATTCATCTTCTGCCTAAAAAAATTCATAGAAAAATATTAAAGTTTTTAAATTTAAATTACTTTGCATCAGAAAAAAATTTGAATTTATTATTTTCTAGAGACATTGTAAAAATTTGCAGGGATTTAAAAATCATGAAGTATAAAATTATCTACAATAAATTTATTTTTCTTAAGTCAAATATAATTTTAATAATAAAAAAATAATAAAATTAAAGTGTTTAATTTTAAAATTGTATTAATTTAGGTTTTTAGTCTTTTTATTGAGTAATTATACCTTTGGTTTTAAATAAGTAGTAAGCATGAATGGTGGTTTTTTAAGGATTGATTTATTCAATCTTTTAAATTAAATAATTGTTCATTAACTAGATGCCCTTGTAGCTCAGCTGGTAGAGCAATTGATTTGTAATCAATAGGTCCGCGGTTCGAATCCGTGCGGGGGCACCACTAATTTATTTCTCTTATTAATTGTTCTATTTTAATTTTTTTTTGGAGGCTACGATTTGTATCATATAGAAGGTTAAATCTAATTTTTTTATTGGTTTTGACAACTACCTTTTTTGCATTACGTATTTCAACATTATCAGCAACTGCACTAACAGGTCTTTTTAATGGGTTTAAATTTATAATTTTAATAAGAGATTGATCGCTGACAATTTTACCTTTCCATCTCCTAGGTCTAAATGCACTAATAGGTGATATAGATAATTTTTTAGAATTTAAACTTAAAATCGGTCCGTGAACTGACATATTATATGCTGTGCTACCTGCAGGCGTTGAAACTAAAATTCCATCTGAAATAAGTTTTTTTATTATATATTTTTTTCCTATAACTACTGCTAATGCAGCTGCTTGCCTGCTTTGTCTTAAAATAGACACTTCATTTATTGCTAAATATTTTTTTGATACTTTGTTTTTGGTTATCACTCTCATCTCCAATGGAGAAATTGATATCATTTTTGCTTTTGACAGATTTTTTATAGTCTTATTCTTAGAGAATTTATTCATTAAAAAACCATAATTACCTGAATTAATACCATAAAAAATTCTAGAGTTATTTTTATTTTTCTTTAATGTTTTTAACATAAAACCATCACCACCTATGACTAAAGACATGTTAAGTTTTAATTTCTTTTTTTTTAAGTTTTTAATTAAAAAAGATTTAATTTTTTTTGATTTGGAATTTGTATCAGATATTATTTTATTCATCAGTGGTGCCCTCGGCCAGACTCGAACTGGCACTCCCAAAAGGGCAAGGATTTTAAGTCCTTTGTGTCTACCAATTTCACCACGAGGGCATGAGTTATATTCATGAGTATTTATGCTAATATTTATAATTGAACAAGATCAATAAGTAAATTTTTTTATTTTTCCCAATCAAATCTTGGAAATGAGTCAAATATTTTAAATATTCCCTCTGACCATTCCTTAGATACCTTTGAAAATTCTTGATCGTTAAGGTTTAAACATTTTTGTGATGCAATTTTATATTGATCTTTTTTATAAACCACGAAATCTATGGGCGGGCCTACTGTTAGGTCACTCTTTAATGTTGAGTCCATTGATATTAATGCACATCTTGAGGCATCACCTATAGATACATCAGGAGTGATAACTCTATCTAAAATTGGTTTACCGTATTTAACTTCTCCAATCACCAAATATGGTTTACTATCAGCAGGCTTTATATAATTGCCTTGAGGATAAATTAAAAAAAGTTCCATTGGTTTTCCTTTAATTTGACCGCCAACAATAAAGGTTGAGCCTAATAAAACTGTATCAGTGTTCATGCCTTTAGGAGATGAATGTTTTATATTTAAAGCACCTATATATTTAGCAACCTGGTCAAAATCTTCACATGTGTTTAAATTCTTTTTTCCTGAATTATCTTCAAGATCTTTTTCTATTGATTTATATACTGCTTGAGAAGTTCCTAGATTACCTGAAGTGACAATTAGAACGGTTCTGTCACCAACATCATATGTAAACATCTTTGAGTAGATATTAACATTGTCCAGTCCTGCATTAGTTCTAGAGTCTGAAGCTACAACAATTCCATCTTTAGTTTTTATACCGATACAATATGTCATTGTTTTTTAGATAATTACTTATATATATACCTCGACTTATATATATACCCCAAAAACTCATAACAGGTATATATAATTTGCACTTATAATTAAATGAATATTTATAATAATATGTTAAATGACTAGTCTTTGGAAAAACTATGATGCTAAATCATCTTATGATGAATACTTAACACCTGAAAGAAAGTTAAGAAAAGAAGCTAAAATTATTTCAAGCATTTTAGACCGACACGGTAAAAAAAAACTACAAGAGATAGATAGAAACTGTATGAGTACAATAGATTCGAGAGGAATAAATTTTAAAGTATACTCTGCTGATAAAAAAGCTGCAGAAGAAAAAAAATGGCCCTTAGATATTATCCCTAGAATTGTTTTAAAAACAAAATGGAATAAGGTCAAAAAGGGACTAATTCAAAGATCAAAGGCATTAAATTTATTTATTGATGATGTTTATAATAAAAAAAGAATATTTAAGGATAAAATCATTCCAGAAGACATAGTATTTAAATCAAAAAATTATCTAAAACAATGTGAAGGCTTTAGTCCTAAAAGGAAAATTTGGTCTCACATATCTGGTATTGATTTAATAAGAAATATTAGTGGTGATTTTTTAGTACTTGAAGACAATTTACAAGTTCCATCGGGTGTATCGTACATGCTTGAAAATAGAATGGTGATGAGTCAGGTGTTTCCTCAAATATTTACAAGATATAGAGTTTCTCCTATTGGTCATTATTGCAATAGACTTTATCATTGTATGCATGATGCAATACCTTACCAAACAAAAAATCCTCACATGGTTGTTTTAACACCAGGGATTTATAACTCTGCATACTTTGAACATTCATTTTTAGCTCAACAAATGGGAGTAGCTCTTGTTGAAGGAAAAGATCTTTATGTTGAAAATGATAAAGTTTTCATGAAAACGATAGGTGGTGGAATTAGGGTTGATTGTATTTATAGAAGACTTAATGATACTTTTTTAGATCCAAAATCTTTTTTTAAAGGATCTTTAATAGGTGTCCCAGGTTTATTCAAAGCTTACAGAAAAGGAAATGTTGCAATATTAAATGCTCCAGGTACAGGTTTTGCAGATGATAAATTAATTTATTCTTATGTACCAGAAATAATAAAATACTATCTAGGAGAAGAGCCAAAACTTAAACAAGTTGAAACATTTAGATGTTTTGAAAAACTGCAAAGAGATCATGTAATTGAAAATATTGGAAAAATGGTTGTGAAACCAGCAGATGGATCTGGTGGGTATGGTATTATGATTGGACCTAAAGCTAAAATAAAAGAAAGAGAAATATTTCAAAAAAGAATTAAAGACAACCCAAGAAATTATATTGCCCAGCCATTAGAAGTATTATCTACAACTCCCACTCTTCAAGGTGATTTATTTGAACCACGACACCAAGATTTAAGACCTTTTATATTATCTGGAAAAGAAACCTATGTAACAATGGGTGGTTTAACGCGTGTTGCTCTTAGAAAAGGAAGCACTATAGTAAATAGTTCAAGAGGTGGCGGTTCTAAAGATACGCTCGTTGTTGATATTTAATGAATGCCAACCATAAAGTTTTAATATTTACAGATTTAGATGGAAGTTTACTAGATAGAGATACTTTTAAGTTCGATAAAATTTCAAAATATATTAAAGATTTAATTTCTAAAGGAATTTTTATAATTCCTAATTCTAGTAAAACAAAAAAAGAAATAGACATTTTTAATAAAGAATTGGATGAAGATTTACCTTTTATAGTTGAAAATGGTGCTGCTATTTATAATCTAAATTTAATTAATTCAAGTTTTCCTGAAAAGATAAGTTTAAGTAGAGAAATTAATGAAATTATAGAAATATTTGATAACAAAATTTCTAGTAAATACAAATCAAAATGTAAATTTATTAAAAAATTAAAAACCGATAAACAATCAGAAATTTTTGGAGTTCCAAAAGATAAGGTCAAATTAGCAATAAATAGAGAATATACTATACCGCTGATATTTGAAGGTTCGAAAATTCAAAAAACTGATCTTTTTAAATCTGTAAATAATGTTGGTCTTTCCTTACAAGAAGGAGGAAGAGTAATTAATCTTTGTGATAAAATAAGTAAATCTCAGGCGATGAAACATGTTGTAAAAATATTTAAGAAAATAAGCAAAGAGAAACTAATTACAATTGGAGTTGGAGATAATTTCAATGATCTAGATATGCTTAAAAATAGCGATATACCTTGTTTAGTCTTTAATGATAAATTTACAATGGAAAAAATAAACATAGATAATTGTCTAGTGTCAAAAAATCCTGCACCAGAGGGATGGGAAGAGGTAGTCAAATTGGCTCTGGATAAAATAAAATAATGTTACTAGAATAAGTTATGGGTGATTTTTCTCAAAATGGTATCGTTTCAACACTTCATGATTTTGGAACAAAATCCACAACTGAAATTGAAAAGGATTTACTAAATTTTTCTAAAGAAAGAAAAATGGAATTAATTCTTCCATGTTTATATTCAGAACTAGAGGGTTCTGCTCTAACTAATATTGTAGATCAAATAAGTAAGACAAAATATTTAAACCATGTAATTATAGGTTTAGATAAAGCCTCAGAAAGCCAAGCTAAAAAAGCTTGGAAATTTTTTAAAAAAATAAATGTTCCTTTCACAATTTTATGGAACGATGGACCTAAGCTTAAAAAATTAGATAGTGAGTTAAAGAAGAAAAATTTAGCACCAAACCAAATGGGTAAAGGTAGAAATGTTTGGTATTGCATAGGTATGTGTATAGCAAGAGATACGGCTAGATCAGTAGCTTTACATGATTGTGATATAAAAACTTACGATAGAAGAATGTTGGCTAAATTATTTTATCCAGTTGTAAACCCATTGTTCAACTTTGAATTTTGTAAAGGTTATTATCCAAGAATTGCAAACAATAAAATGAATGGAAGAGTAGCAAGACTTTTGGTTGGACCCTTGTTAACAGCATTAGAAAAAACTATAGGTCAAAGTGACTATCTAAATTTTATGAAATCATTTAAATATCCTTTAGCAGGTGAATTTTCATTCAGACGTAATGTATTACCAGAATTAAGAATTTCATCAGATTGGGGTATAGAAGTTGGAATATTATCAGAGATGCAAAGAAGTTTTTCACCAAATAATATATGCCAAGTTGATTTGGCAGATGCTTATGATCATAAACATCAGGATCTATCTATCGATGACGAAACTAAAGGACTTTCAAAAATGTCAATTGACATTATAAAAACATTTATAAAAAAATTAGCCACTCAAGGAAACTCATTTAGTAGAGAAACATTCAGATCTTTAAAAGCAACTTATTACAGATCAGCATTAGACTTAATTGATATTTATAGAAGTGATGCTGCAATGAATGGATTAAAATTCGATTCTCACAAAGAAGAGGAGGCTGTTGAATTATTTGCAGTAAATATTATGAAAGCAGGAGAAGCTTTTTACATTAATCCAATGGACACACCATTTATTCCAACTTGGAGTAGAGTGAAAAGTGCAATACCTGATTTTCTTGTAAGATTAAATGAAGCTGTTAGTGAAGATAATAAAAAATTTATTTAATGTTATCAAGCACAGTAAAAAGTCAAATAAATTCTAAGCTAAAAAATATTTATAGTAAAAATTTTAATAATAAGGACTTGAAAATATTTTCTGATGAAATTTTTGAATTAATCAAAATTTCTAATAAAAAAATATTAAAAGCTAAAACTAAAAAATTGAAAATATCCGAAGATACTTCGGTTGTGATTTGTTATGGTGATAGTGTTTATGAAAATGGAAAAATAAATTCAATAAAGTCATTTAAGAATTTTTATAACAAAAATTTATCAAGGTATTTTAATACAATACATTTTTTACCATTTTATCCCTCAAGTAGTGACAGTGGATTTGCTGTTAAAGATCATTACAAAATTGATAGTAAATTAGGTTCTTGGGCAGATATAAATAATTTTTCAAAAAAAAATAATATTATGGCTGATATTGTTATAAATCATGCCTCCTCGAAGGGACTATGGTTTAAAAATTTTTTAAAAGATAAATCACCAGGCAAGGATTACTTTATAAAAGTTAACAAAAGATTTGATGTTTCTAAAGTTGTAAGACCACGGGAAAATAGATTACTTAAGAAGATTCATGTATTTAATAAACCCGATTTTATATGGAGAACATTTAGTTCTGATCAAATAGATTTAAATTTTAAAAATCCAAAAGTTTTAATGCGTTTTATTAAAATCATGATCAACTTAGCATGTCATGGAGTTTCAATTTTTAGATTAGATGCAATAGCCTATTTATGGAAAGAAAGTGGTACTAAATGTATAAATCTCAAGCAAACTCACGAAGTAATTAAATTACTAAGAATAATATGTAACTCTTTACAAAATTCTCCTTATTTAATTACTGAAACTAATTTACCCGAAAAAGAAAACTTAAGTTATTTTGGAAAAAAGAATGATGAAGCTAACTGGATATATAATTTTACTTTACCTCCCCTTTTAATTCATGCTTTTCTTTTTGAAGATAGTTCAAAACTAAATCAATGGATAAAAAAATTACCATCTACAAAATTAAAAAATAACTATTTTAATTTTATCGCTTCACATGATGGTATAGGAATGAGACCTGCTGAAGGTTATTTAAACAAGGGCACTCTTGATAACTTATTTAAAAGATTGAAAAAAAATGGAGCTCAGCTTTCTTATAGAAAAATAAATAAAGCACAAAAAAAAGTTTATGAAGTCAATATAACTCTCTTTAACGCTTTCAAAAATACTGATTATGACAAAAAAGGATTATATTCTTTAGAAAGATATGTCTCAGCGCATGCAATAATGTTTTCCATTGAGGGTGTGCCCGCTGTTTACTTTAATTCAATATTTGGCAAGGCTAATGACGAATATAAATATGTTATATCTAATAATAAAAGAGATCTTAATAGATATAAATGGAACAAAGTAAAATTAGATAGATTTTTAAAAGATAAAAAATCCAAACAAAAAATTTACTACGATCATATTACTAATTTATTAAAAATAAGAAAAAAACAAAAAGCATTCCATCCAAACGCATCTATGCGATGTTTATCTTTTGGTAAAAAAATACTCGCCTATAAAAGAGTGAGTTTAGATAAAAAACAAACTATTATTTGTATTACAAATATGTCTTCAAAATCACAAATTGTTTTATTAGCTAACAATCAAGATAAATATAAAAACCTTTTAAGTAAAAAAGTTAATATTATTAGTAAAAGATTAATCTTAAAACCTTCTGAAACAGTTTGGTTATCTAATTAGAAAACAAAAATAACAATCCAATATGAAGATAGCCCTGACACAATTGTTAAAATAACATTTCTTGTAAAAAACCCAATAACTAAAGCAGTTAAAGCTCCAAATATTTTTGGATCACTTATAGTAACGAAGGCTCCGAAATCATCTAACAAAACCCCAGGAAATATTATTGAAGGGAAAACTACAGATGGTACATAATTTAAAATCTTTCTTAAATTATCACTTATCATTTCTTTTCTGATCAATGTAACCATGCTCATTCTTGTAAAATAAGTTAAAATTCCAGCTATAAAAATTGAAGTCCAGGTCATTTTTTTAATTTATTAATTATCATCGCTGCAAAAAGTCCAATGAGTGGTGAAATTATTATGTAAGTTTTGAAGGGGGCATTATAAAAAAAAGTAGCTGCTAAACCTGAAACTAGCATAACTAAAACATGATCAAATTTTCTTAACTCATTTACTATTATTGCAATGAACGTTAGAGGAATTGCAAATTTTAATCCAAGTTCCTCAGGTACAATAGATCCTAAGTAAATTCCTATTATTGTGGAAACCTGCCAGATAAACCAAAGTATTATTCCTGAACCAATTAGATGATAATGATTAAATTCCTCAGTTGGATTTTTTTTAAAATACTGATTTGAAACAGCAAATCCTTGATCGACTATAAAATAAGAAATTAAAAGTTTTTTAATTAAAGATAATTTTTGTAAGTATTCAGATAATACTGCACCATATAAGAAATGTCTTGAATTTATTACCCCAACAGATGTAATTGCAATTAATGAAGATGCGCCACCAGATAAAAGTTGTAGAAAAACTATTTGCGAAGCACCACCAAAAATTATTAAAGAAGTTGCATAAGTGAATAATGGACTAAAACCCAGTTCAATGCCAATTGCACCAAATATTATTCCAAAAGGAAAAACTGATAACAAATGTGGTGCAACATCTTTTATTCCAATTTTAAAAATTTCGTACTTTGAACGCATTTAAAATTTTCTAAGAGCTTTTTCTAAATATTTGATATCTAATTTACAGTCTTTGTATCCTTGTTTAATTACATCAAGATACCTTTTGCTTGGGTAAATAAATAAACTCTTTTTAACCATGCTGTATGCCATAATTTTTTGACTATCATTATCAAAATATATTTTTTTATATAAAATTGGAAAATCCTCATAAATATCGAGTTTTTTTTCATCTGATTTAGATATTTCATAAAGGCCACCTTGTATGGAATAATTTTTTTTACTTTCTATATCAGCAACACCATATTTACTTCTGAATGTAAGTCTAAAATCTTTGATTTCAAATTTCTTTATATATTTAGAGTCCTTGCATCTTTTTTTCATTTGAAAATGATTTAAGTTACTACCGTAAGCAAAATATAACATTGTGATTTAAACTATTTGAATTTCTTTGTCTTTAACAAATTTAATTATTTCTGATTTACAAAATTCAATTTTGTTTTTATCTGTTGATCTAAGAACTATTGCTACTCCAAGCTTACCTGCTTTAAAAAAGGGATAGCTACCAATTTCGACATCAGTATTTTTATTTTGTACATCAGTTAATGATTTTGCTATTTCGCTTTCAACAGTCCGTAAGTTTATTGTTTCGCTTAATATAGGTTCGCCACCTGCAATTTTATTTGTTAAACTTCCAAGCATTGACTGCATTATTGATGGTACTCCAGGTAAACAAAAAACGTTTTCTAAATAAAAACCTGGTGATCCACTTGAGGGGTTATATATTAAATTGGCAGTTACAGGCATTTTTGCCATTTTCTGACGACCATCATTAAACTCACCTGGTTTATAATAACTTTCTAAAATTGAATATGCCTCTTTGTGAAAACCGTACTCTATATTAAAAGCTTTTGAAATTGACTCTGCTGTTATATCATCATGTGTTGGTCCAATTCCGCCTGTAGTAAATACATAATCATAAGATTTACGGTATTGATTAACAGTATTTATAATTGTTTGTTCATCATCAGGTATAATTTTTACTTCTTTGACTTTTACCCCTAAAGAATTTAGCCATGTGGCAAGTGTACTTGTATTGATATCTTTGGTTCTACCAGATAGTACTTCGTTACCAATAATTATAATTCCAGCAATTATTTCTTTCTTATTTGACATATACAAATATAAATTAAATATAATGAAATTTACCAATACTTTAATTAAAGGCAAATTAATCAAGCGATATAAAAGATTTTTTACAGATATAAAAGTAAATAATTCAATAGTTACAGCTCATTGTCCTAACACAGGTTCAATGAAAGGTCTTTTAGATAAAGATAATACAGTATTTTTATCTAAAAATGACGATCCAAAAAGAAAGCTGAAATTTACTTTAGAAATAATAGAAGCTAATAAAAAATTAGTTGGAGTAAACACTCACAGAGCAAATAAAATTGTTGCCGATGGTTTAAACAAGGGATTGATCAAAGAGTTTAAATCTATCAAAAATATTAAACCTGAATTTAAGTTTTCAAGTGATACTAGGTTCGATTTTTTGTGTGATAAAAATATAATTGAAGTAAAAAATGTTACTCTTTTAAGAGATCAAAAAGTAGCTGAATTTCCTGATGCAGTTACTGAAAGAGGCACCAAGCATCTAAAAAAGTTAATTGAAGCTTTAAAACAAGGGTATAAACCATTTGTCTTTTTTTTAACTCAAATACAAGGTATTAATAACTTTAAAATAGCTAAAGATATAGATTTAAATTATTACAAAAATTATTTAATAGCTAAAAAGAGTGGCGTGAAGTTTTTAGCCTATAGATGTTTATTGAGTAACAAAGAAATTAAAATTGAAAAAAAAATAAATATTATTGATGAATAATTATTCTGAGAAATTTGAAAAAATGAGAAAAGCTGGGTCACTTGCATCTAGTACTCTAGACATGATTACAGATTATATTAAACCTGGTTTAAGCACTAATAAAATAGATGAGTTGTGTTATGAATTTATCAAAGATAACGGTGGCCACTCTGCCCCACTTTATTATCGTGGTTTTAATAAATCTATATGTACATCATTAAATCATGTTGTTTGTCATGGAATACCTGGTGAGAGAGTTTTGGAAGATGGAGATATATTAAATATCGATGTGACTGCAATACTTCACAATCATTACGGTGATACAAGTCGAATGTTTACAGTGGGAAAACCCTCGGTCAAATCAATGAATTTAATTAATGTTACTTATGAATCTTTAATGAAATCAATTGAAATTTTAAAACCTGGGAAAAAATTAGGTGATATTGGTCATGAAATACAAACTCATGTGGAAAAAGCAGGTTTTAGTGTTGTAAGAGATTTTTGTGGACATGGTATAGGTGATGTGTTTCACCAAAGTCCAAATGTATTACATTATGGAAAAAAGGATACAGGACCTGAATTACAACCTGGAATGACATTTACTATAGAGCCAATGATTAATGCTGGTAAATATGAGGTTAAAATTTTAAATGATGGATGGACGGCCGTGACTAAAGACAAAGGTTTATCTGCGCAATTCGAACATACAGTTGGTATAACTGATAATGGATATGAAATTTTTACAGAATCTGTTAAAAACTTAAAGAGGCCTCCTTATAATTAATGATATCTAGATATTCCAGAAAAGAACTCACAAGTATTTGGTCTGAAGAGAATAAGTATAAAATTTGGCTTGATGTAGAAATAGCTGCGGCACAAGCAATGGAAAAGCTTGGTCAAATACCAAGGGGTGTATCATCAATTGTAAGAAAAAAAGCAAAAATTAATGTAAAAAGAATTCATCAGATTGAAAGTCAGGTTAGACACGATGTAATTGCTTTTTTAACTTCTGTCACTGAAAAAGCGGGAATAAAAGCAAGATATCTTCATCAAGGTATGACTTCGTCTGATGTTTTAGATACTAGTTTTAATATACAATTAATTCAGTCTGGTAAAATAATTCTTAAAGACATAGATCAAATTTTAAAAGTTTTAAAAAAACAATCTAAAAAATATAAATTCACACCTTGTATGGGTAGAAGTCATGGTATT